>NZ_JBGBPT010000119.1:0-20728 GCF_041106355.1 Streptomyces sp. BF23-19
CAGGCCAGGAGGCCGAGGCGGGGGCGGGGTTGTTGGCGGCGGTCGCGGTGACGGCGGCGGCGCCTCGACCACCCCGCCGCCGATCAGCTGCTGGCGCTTGCCCTCGGTAACCTCGGTGGGCCGCTGACGGTACTGAACCGGCACGAGGACGTCATCGCCCCCGGCGAGGAGGCGCTCCCCGTCTGGCGCCGGCTCGCCCGGGAAGCCCCGACCGCCTATCTGCTCCGGCTCGGGTATCTGTTGATCCTCGTGGTGCTGGTGCGGAGCGGCCAGTAGCACGGGCCTGCGCGAGGCGCTGACCGAGGCGGAGGAAGCAGTGGAGGTCTTCACCGCGCTGGACGCACAGCATCCGGCGCTGTTCCGGTCCCCGCTGAACGAGGCACTGCAACTACGCACCCACCTGCGCGCCACGGTCCTCCCCCAGGTTCTGTCCGGGCGATCTTCCTTGCATGCGGTGCGCAGGGTCCTCGATCCGGACGAGGTGATCGCCGTGTTGGAGCGTGCTGTACCGGGCCCGGTGGATCGTCGTCGGCGGGAGCTGCCGGACCGGCTGAAGAGCTCCTCCGGCGCCGCACCGGCGAGACTCGCCCGACCGGGCTTCCCCGCCCGGCACCGCCCCCACCACCTTGACCAAAGGGATAGGGGCCCCGCACCCCGGCCCGGCCCGGGAATCACACGCGTAACCCGATACCCAGGCGACCGTCGCGGGTGCCCACCGCTCCCCCACGATCACCCGGACCCACCGACCGGACCCGGGACCGGAGGCGGGGACCTCGTCGAGCTCGACGGTGGCCCGGGCCCACCGCGACGGCGTCCTGCGGATCACCGCCGCACCCGCCTCCCCCGGTCGGCCCTGTGGGCCTCGGCCGTGGTAAGGATGTGCGTGGTCGTCGTCAGCGGCCGCTTCAGGTCCGGTGCCGTTCCTCCCCCTCCAGCAGGAGCCGCTTCTGCGGCTTCCCCATCGCGTTGCGCGGCACCGCCTCGATGAAACGGACCTCGCGCGGACGCTTGTGGACGGACAGACGTGCCGCGACGAAGTCGGTGAGCTCGCCCCCGCTGACACCCTCGGCCACCACGAACGCCACGATCCGCTCGCCCAGATCGGTATCCGGGACGCCCACCACCGCCGCCTCCCGCACCCGCGGATGGTCCAGGAGCGCGTTCTCCACCTCCCCCGCCCCGATCCGGTACCCGCCGGACTTGATCATGTCGGTGGAGGCGCGACCCACGATCCGGTGCACTCCCTCCCCGTCGACGGCCGCGATGTCCCCCGTACGGAACCAGCCGTCACCCGTGTACGCGGCCGCTGTCGCGTCCGGCCGGCCCAGGTAGCCCGAGAACAGCGTCGGCCCCTTCACCTGGAGCTCACCGATCTCCGCACCCGCCTCGGTCACGACCCGCGTGGCGACACCCTCCAGCGCGGTACCGACCGTTCCGGGAGCCACCTCACCACCCGCCCGCCCGCTGACCGTGATCAGCGTCTCGGTCATCCCGTACCGCTCCACCACCCGGTGCCCCGTCAGTCGCTCCAGGTCGCGGAAGACCGGGGTCGGCAGCGCCGCGCTTCCCGACACCAGCAACCGGGCCCCTGACAAGGCCGTGGCCGCTTCCGGCACGGCCGCGATCCGCGACCACACCGTGGGCACGCCGAAGAACAGGCTCCCGCCCTCCGCCGCGGCCGCCGCGTACGCCTCCGGCGTCGGTCGGCCCGTGTGCAGCAGACGACTCCCTGTCCGCAGAGCCCCCAGCACGCCCAGCACCAGCCCGTGGACGTGGAACAACGGCAGCCCGTGCACCAGAACGTCCTGGGGACCCCACTCCCACGCCCCCGCCAGCGCGTCCAGGTCCGCGACGATCGCCGCCCTGCTCAGCACCACGCCCTTGGGCACACCCGTGGTCCCCGATGTGTACAGGATCAACGCCGGATCCTCCGGCGCGGACGGTACGGGGCCGGGCGCCGGCGCACGGCGGGCGAAGTCCACCTCCAGGAGCCGGGCACCCGAGTCCCGCAGGATGTGGCCACGCTCCACCGGCCCGGCGTCAGGGGGCACCGGTACACACGGCACCCCCGCCAGCAGGCCACCGACCACCGCCGCCACCGTCTCCAGCGAAGCCGTCGCGGTCACCGCGAACGCCGGAACCGGCCCCCACCCCGCGAGATCGGCGGCCACCGCCCCGGCGGCACCCAGCACGTCCTCGTACGACGCGGCACGCCCCGCGACCGACACCGCGTCCCCGCGGTCGCCGAACACCCCGGTCAGAGCAGTCAGCACGACAACACCCCCCAATCAACAACAGCAGCAGCAGGACACGACCCAACGAAACCACAGGGCCGCACGCACCACTCCACCCTTATGATCAACCGAACCCCACCACACCACCGGCACCGACCGCCCGGCACCGCACTGCTCGGCCGATCCGGCCCCGGCACGCACGGCGCAACCGGCCTCACCCCCGGCCCGGCACGACGTACCGATCTCGGCACCGCACGGCACCACCCCTGGCACGACCCGGCACGAACGGCCCTGCCCGGCCTCCCGGCCCGGCCCGGCCCGGCCGCTGGCGCCTACCGGAACACCAGAGAGAGGAACCACGTGGAAACCGCACGCACCGCAACCCTCATCGCCGCGACGATCACCACCGGACTCATCAGCGGCCTGTTCTACGCATTCACCGTCGCCGTCATGCCCGGCCTCGCCCGCAGCAGCGACAAGACCCTCGTCGAAACCATGCAGAACATCAACAGAGCCATCCTCAACGGCTGGTTCATACTCGCCTACCTCGGCGCACCCCTCCTCACCGCCGCCACCCTCGTCCTCCACGCCACCGATCCCGACACCCGCGACGCCATCGTCCCGTTGGCCGTCGCACTCGCCACCTACGTGGCCACCATGGCCATCACGGGGCGCATCAACATCCCTCTCAACAACGCCCTCGAACAAGCCGGATCCCCCGAACACACGGACACCACCACCGCCCACACCACCCGCACCACCTACGAAACCCCCTGGAACAAGGCCAACACGTGGCGAACGCTGCTCACCACCGTCAGCCTCGTCCTCCTCTCCTACGCCCTCACCCTCCACTGACACGCGCAACAGCACCCACAACACCCACCGACAGCGGCACCAGCAGGAGCGCGGACGTCGACACAGAGCCACCCCTGTCACGTCCGCCCCACTGCCGCGATGCCACACCCGGCACGGGCACTACCGTCTACGGCCGCTCGAAGAGCTGCACCACCCCGCCGACCGAGAAGCACAGCGCACCGGTCAGCGTCCCCCAGTTGGCGATGTCGACGTTGACCAGGCTTCCGGTGGCGGGTCGGGTGAATGCCGCGAGCGCCGAGACCATGAACAGGATCGAACCCAACTGGTTCACCGCCACCACCCACCACCCGAGACTTCGGGAGCGGATGCACGGCCAAGGCCGGTGACAGATCTCGGCGAACGCCAGATGCCCGGAGATCAGGAACAGCACGCACCCGATCACGTCGGGGGTCCAGATCAGCCGATTGACCTGGCTGACGCTGAGGCCCTCCAGAAACGAGTCCAGCAGGTTGACGCCGAACACGAGCGTCCCGGTGAACAGGACGAACGTGCTCAGCCAGTCCAGCCGCATCGGCTCGTACCCCCACCACCGCCAGCCGGCCGTGGACCGAAAACCGCCGTCCGGGGCATGACGAGGCCCGTTCACCACCTGCAGTACCGAGACGTAGCCTCCGGTACTGAAGAACAGGCCCCCTACGAGGTACACCCACGCGCTGACGAGCGGATCGCCCGAACCGAACTGCGCGACCGCGGCGCCGGCGGCGAACAACGCCCCGCCGATGATGAACGCGGTGGAGGCGACGGCGTTGAGCCTGCGCACTCGGCTCAGCGCCCCGGGATCGGCGGTCGCGACCCGGTCGACCGTGTCCCCCGGGCCCAGGACCGACAGCGTGCCGCGCTTGCGCGCCGGTCGCGAATCCCAGACGACCGTCTCGCCCTCGGGACGCCGCCAGGTGCGTCGGGTGATGAACGGTCCTGCGCCTTCGACGCTCTCCAGAGGCTGTCCCACGATCCGAGACTAGTGCCGAGGGCGGTACCCGTCCGTCAGCGAAACGAAGCCTCCACGACAGAGCCGGACCGCCCCCGCGCACCCCCTGCGCCCTCCCCGAGGGCCCCGACCGTCCCGCACACCGCCGACGTGTCGGAGGGCGAGCATGCCCCGCGTCCCGCTGTCCCCGGTGTCCCGGTGCCCCTGGGTGAGCACGGAGAACACGCGCGACGTCCCGCGACCCGGGTGGTGGAATCCCGGGTGCCGGATCTTTGGTGAACACGCACAGTGGGTGCTCAGGGCGAGACGACCGCCCGGAACGGCCCCGGAACGGAAGTGCGGCGCATGGCCTCAGGCACACCCGACCACGTCATCGTCCTCTTCGGCGCCACGGGAGACCTGGCCCGCCGCAAGCTGCTGCCCGGCCTGTTCCACCTTGCCAAGGCGGGGCTGATGCCCCGGCGCTACCGCATCGTCGGCTCCGCCCCGGCGGCCGAGGCCCTGAGCGACCAGGAGTTCCGCGCCCACGCGCGGCAGGCCGTGACCGAGTTCGGCCGTTCGCGCCCCGAAGGGCCCGTATGGCAGGAGTTCGAGTCCGCCCTGTCCTTCGGCTCGGCCGACCCGAATGCCCCGGAGCCGCTGGTGGCGGCGGTCCGGGCGGCCGAGCAGGCCGTCGGTGGCACTCCGCGACGGCTCTTCCACCTCGCCGTTCCGCCCGTCGCGTTCACCTCGATGGTCGAACTCCTCGGCGCCACAGGTCTCGCACAGGACGCCCGGGTCATCGTCGAGAAGCCCTTCGGTACCGACCTCGCGTCCGCCCGCGCGCTCAACGGGGCCATCCATGCCGTGTTCGACGAGTCCCGCGTGTTCCGCATCGACCACTTCCTCGGCAAGGAGGCGGTCGACAACATCCTCGCCCTCCGGTTCGCCAACGGTCTCTTCGAACCCCTCTGGAACCGCGAGCACATCAGCCATGTGCAGATCGACGTACCCGAGCAGATCGACATCCAGGGCCGAGCGCACTTCTTCGAGGGCACCGGAACCTTCCGCGACATGATCGTCACTCATCTGTTCCAGCTGCTCGGGTTCGTCGCCATGGAGCCGCCGGTCGTCCTCGACGCACAGTCGCTCCGGGACGAGCAGGTCAAGGTCTTCCGCAGCATGCGACCGCTGGACCCCGCCCACGTCGTCCGCGGACAGTACACCGGCTACCGCGCCGAGCCCGGGGTCGATCCGGCCTCCGACACCGAGACCTTCGCCGCCCTGCGCGTCGAGATCGACAACTGGCGCTGGGCCGGTGTCCCCTTCCACCTGCGCTCGGGCAAGGCACTGGCCGAGGGCCGGCACGTCGTGACCCTGGGACTGCGCGAGCCCGTCCTCGGCATGTTCCCCCTGAACGCACGGGCCGCCGTCGACAGGCGGGGCAATGAACTCGTCATCGACTTCGCCGATCCCGGCTCCATCACCGCCCGGTTCCTCGTCAAGGAACCCGGCCCCACCATGCGGTTGGCGGAGGCCGACATGGTCTTCGGCTACCAGAGCTCCTTCACCGCCGACAACTCCCTGGAAGGCTACGAGCACCTCCTCCTGGAGGCCATGCTCGGCGACCAGTCCTTCTTCACCCGGTCCGACGGCATCGAACGCCTGTGGGAGATCTCTGCCCCGCTGCTCGACGCGCCCCCTCCCGTGGAGCCGTACGCCCCCGGAACCTGGGGGCCGGACAGCATCGACGCACTCGTCGCCCCGCACCGCTGGCACCTTCCCGACCGGCCGCCACCGATGTGACGGACGGACCGTGAATCCGGAACGAGGTGATCGCTGATGCGAGGGGCACCCGGCGAGGGAACGGCATGGGGGACGCCGCCGGACCTGGCGGCCGATCCGTTGATCGAGTCGGTGACACGCACCGCGAGCGCCGTGCTCCGGCCCGACGCGGAGCGCACCGCCGTGGAAGGCGTCTCAGGGCCCAGTTGGACGAGCCGGCGCGGTGCGGGTGCTAGGGGATCCTCGCCCACCGGCCGGCGGAGGAGGCCGCCCGGCGGTCGGCATCCGGGCACGCGCGTTGTCCTGCGCGTCCCGGCTCACGGACGTGGTGCGTCAGAGGGGCTGGAGCCGCCTGCGCAGGAGGCAGAACTCGTTGCCTTCCGGGTCGGCGAGGACGTGCCAGTTCTCGGTGCCGGTCTGACCCACGTCGGCGGGCCTGGCCCCGAGGGCGAGGAGTCGCTCCAGCTCGGCGTCCTGGTCGCGGTCGGTGGGGTTGACGTCGATGTGCAGGGGGAGCTTCCCCGTCCGCGGGGCGCTGCTGGGGCTGAGGACGAGGGTGGGCTGCGGCCCGCCGAAGCCGACGTCGGGCGGCCCGATCTCGATGCTTCCGTCGTCCTCCCGGCCGAGTTCGACGTAGCCGAGGACCTCGCTCCAGAACGCGGCGAGCCGGTCGGGGTCGGCGGCGTCGATGACCAGTTCACTGATGCGGCATGCCATGCCCGTCAGTGTAGGGAGGGCACCGGGGAGTCGACCGTCGGCCGCGCGCCGAACCGCGTGGCGGCCGTCTGCGCGGACAACCTCGCCCCGCGGCGCGAACATGACGGCGCGGGGCGAGGTCAGGCCGCTGGTGCTACGCGGTCCGGGCGACGGGGTGGAAGTTGATGCGCTCGCGCACCACGGGGAAGCCGGCCTTGGCGAAGTTCGCGGCCATCGGGAAGTTGCCCCGGTCCGTGGCTCCGGTGACGGCCTCGGCGCCGTGCTCCACCAGGAAGTGGGTGCACTCCGCGAGCAGGTCGTAGGCGTAGCCGCGGCCGCGGTGTTCCGGGAGGACACCGATGAAGCCGACGGTCGGTCCGGAGGGGTTGTGCGCGGGGATGTGGATGCCGGCCAGGTCGCCCTCGGGTGTGCGGGCGACCTGCCACCACTCGCGCGGGGACGGGCACCAGTGGAAGAAGTCGAGCTCCTCCTGGGCGGCCTGGTCCAGACCACCCTCCGCTATGGCCTTCAGCGCGTGGGCGTCGAGGGTGACCGCGTGGATGCGGCGCAGTGCGTCGAAGAAGACCGCGTCGTCGGGTTCGGCGGCGAAGACGAGGCGGCCGGGCCGTTCGGGGAGTCCGCGCTCCGGGGTCCAGCGGTACAGGAAACGTTCCACCAGGAGCTCGTAGCCCGCCGCTCGGGCGGCGGCGAAGCGCGTCTCGGCGGCGGCTGCGAGGTCCGGGTGGTCCTGCCAGTCGCCGGGGAGGTTGATCTCGAGCTCGACCTGCCAGGGGGCGGAGCGCAGGAGTTCGGCCCCTGCCTCCACCTCGCCCTCGGCGACGTCGAACCAGTTGACGTTGACGGGTTCCTTGTCGTCGGTGCCGCCCCACCAGGCGCCGCGGGCGACGACCGTGCCGTCGCGCAGGGCGACCCGCTTCCAGTCGGGGCGGTGCGTGGTGCGCTCGTGGGCGGCGCGGGCGTTCAGCGGGTCGGGGTGTGCGTCGAACAGCTGGGCGTCGCTCTCGTCGAGCGCGCGGATGACCGGATCGGTCATGGATTCCTCCGGGATGTGTACTGCGTGGAGCGCTCCCGGGTTCGGATCAGAAGAACCACACCGGGGTAACGGGGAGGGAGCGCTGGATGGTTGAGCACTGCACGGCACTCGCCTCCTTCCGTTCGCTCGTGTGATGTGGTCCGAGCCCGGACGATACTTGATCACCGACAGGTGCGTCCACGCAATTGCGGGGCGGAGTGGTGTCACGGCTGCGCGGTGGGGCCGTCGCGGTAACTCACGTGGAGAAGGGACCGGTTGAGGCAGGCCATGCAATTCACCGTGACGTCGGCGGAGCTGATCGATGTGTACGGCCTCGGCCGCATCACCTATTTCCCCCATCAACGCGCCACGGGTGTCGACGCCCGTACCGCCGCCTTCCTCGGTTCGGTGGGACTTCCCCAGTCGGTCCTGTTCACCGCCCGTGCGGACGTCGAGGACCCGTACGGTCCGGAGGTCGACGCGATCACCATCGGAAGCCGGTTCGAGTACTACGGGCTCCACTGCCCCGAGGAGAGCCGGCAGTGGTGGGCCCTCGGGTACCTGTTCACGTCTTTGCTCGCCGTGGATCCGGCATCGGGCAGGGTGTACGCGTTCCCGGAAGGCGCCATCGGTCACATCGCGCTGCATCGGGACATCGAGTCGCTCGTGTTCGCGCTGATCGAGCTGCGCAAGGTCGAGATCGATCACGACAACGGCGTGGCCCCGGAGGAACTTGCCGCCCGCTTCCGGGACACTGTCGGCACGTTCGACCCGACAGCCTTCGCCGACGAGGAGTCCCAGTGGAACCTTGCCATGGAAGAGCTCGAACACGGCATCTGGTGAAAGGTGCCTGAACCCTGCAGTGTGGAACCGTGGGGCAAGGTCGGACGCCATCCGTCCGTACGTCGATCGAGGAGGTGTGGTCGTGAAGGCTCGGCCTGGTCGGCCCACGCAGATCTCATGGCACGAGGTGGACTCGTACATCTTCCCCTACGCGGCCCAGACCGAGGGGACTTGGCTGGTGCTGCGACTCAACACCTTTCCCGACCATCCCCTCTGCACCTTGTTCGTCGACGGACAGGCCGTGTCCGACCTGGAGGACGCCCCGGCCGGCCTGCAGCTCTCACCCCGAGCGGCTCTCCCCCGCCTCGCCGAGCACGAACGGGCGGAGGTGCTCCGTCTGATGGCGGGCCTCGCACCCTACGGCGCCGAAACCGGTTTCCCGTGCACGGGTGACTTCTGCACCTGTGTCGACCTCACCGACGAGTTCGCCGCCGAACGGACCGGACCTCGGCAGACCTCTGTGGAACAGCCCCAGGGTCTGTTGTGACCGTGTCCGAAGGTGCGGGGGTGGCATTCAGAGACTGCGGATGGCCTCGGCCAGATCGGATCCGTAGGAGGCCCAGCAGATCACCGAGCCGTCATCGTCGAGCTGCCCCATGAACCACTCACCGTCGTCCCTCACGAGGCACAACTCGTGGAACGCGAGGATCACATCGGGTCGGAGGGGCTCGTAGTCCCCCTGACCGGCCACCTCGACGACCACAAGGCGATCGAAGGAGAGCGGGGCTGCGGTTCGATCTCCGGAAAGGGCGCGCACACGTTCGATCGTCCATCCGGCGGGCAGTCCTGAGTCCACCGGCGCAGGCTCTCACGAGCCGGGTGCCGGTCCGGGCCCCGGTGCCGTCCCGCTGCCGGCGCCGGAACAGGTCATAGGCCGTGTCAAGATCACTGGGTTGTCGCCGACCCGAGGAGGGGCGCATTGGCCGCTGTGGTGCTCGTTCATGGCCTGTATCACCGTCCTGAGCACTTCGCCGACGTGGCGGAGCGGTTGCGGACGACCGGGGCCGAGGTTGCCGTTCCCGAGCTCCACCGGGGTTCGCTGCTCGCCGATACCGCCGCGGTCCAGGCCGCCGTCGACGCGCTGCGGGAGCCTGCCGTCGTGCTCGGTCACTCCTACGGCGGTTCGGTGATCACCGGGGTGCGCGGAGCGGGACACCTGGTGTACCTGGCGGCCTTCGTGCCGGATGCCGGTGAGAGCGCGGCCGGGTTGGGTGGGGCGTCCGCGCGGCTCCGGGACGCGATCCGGCCCGAGCCCGACGGCTCGACCAGCCTGCGCCCCGACCGGGCTGCCGCCGTCCTCTACGGCGACTGTCCCGCACCGCTCGCCGCCCGGGCGGTCGGCCTCCTGCGCGCCCAGGCCCCCGGCTGCGGGCGAGGAGTGCCGGAGCGGCACAGTTGGCAGGACACCCCCTCCACCTACGTCGTCTGCGCCCAGGACCGGGCCATCGACCCGGGCGTGCAGCGCAGGATGGCCGCGCGCTGCACCGACGTGCGCGAGTGGCGGACGGGCCACTCGCCCTTCGTGGGCCGACCCCGGCTCGTCGTCGCGCTCCTGCGGGAACTGCTCGCGACCACTTCCCCGAGACGCGGTCCTCTTCCAGGAACTCCATGGTCTCCGCAGTCCTGACCTGCGACTATCTGCGGATGCATATCCTTGCCGACGATCTCGGCCATCTTTCCTACACCGTCACCGGCGAAGGTTCGCCCGTGGTGCTCGTACACGCCGGCGTCGCCGACCACACCATGTGGGACGCGGTCGTGCCCGCCCTCGCGGAGCGGCACACCGTCATCCGCTACGACCTGCGCGGCTTCGGCGAATCCGCTCCCCCGGCCGGGCCGTTCAGGGAGACCGACGACCTGTCCCGCCTCCTGGACCACCTCGGTCACGAGAGCGTCCGGCTCATCGGCGCCTCCTGGGGCGGGCGGGTGGCCGTGAACTTCGCGCTCGCCCACCCGGGCCGGGTGCGGTCCCTGACGCTGCTCGCCCCGCCGTGGCCCGGCTACGACTGGTCCGCGGACATGGTGGCCTACGACGAGGCCGAGACGGCGGCCCTGGCCGCGGGTGACCTGGACGCTGCGGTCCGTGTGAACCTGGACATGTGGCTGCGCGGGCCCGGCCGCGGCTGGGAGGACGTCGCGCCGGGGCTGGCCGAACGGCTCCGGATCCCGGTGCGGACGTCGTTGGTGAACCAGGACACCGTCGGGGAGCACTCCCAAGGTGGCCCGGCGGGCGACATCGCGTCGATCGCCGTTCCCACGCTGGTGGGGATCGGCCTGCTCGACGTCCCCGACTTCCAGGAGATCGCCCGCCGGTACGCCGCCCGGATCCCCGGCGCCACGCTGGTCGAGTTCCCCGACGCGGCCCACCTCATCGCACTGGACACGCCCACCGAACTCACCGCGGCGCTGCGGTCGTTCCTCGCCCGCTCCTGAGCGCGTTCGGTGAAGGTCCGGCTGCCGGCGGAGGGTTCACGTGTGGACTCCGCCCCGGCCGGACCTTCGCCTGCGCGGGCCCTCAGGCCGGGTCCGCCGCCACCTGGGTGTTCTGGCAGGCCGTCAGCAGCCAGCGGCCGTCCGGTTCGCGCGTCATCACGTAGAGCGGGGCGCCCTCGGTGTCACCGGCCGGCGAGCGGTAGAGCTGGCGTACCTTCACGGCCGCGACATCCGGGCGCAGGAACTGTGTGTGCACCACCTCGTAGGTGACCTCCCCGTCCCAGCTCGCCGTCGGCAGCACCGCCCGCGTGAACTCCGCTATCGCCTCGAAGCCGATGAGGACCTTGCCGTGGGCGGTGGTCCACAGGGCCTCGGGATGGAAGAGCGCGAGGAATCCCTCGGCGTCCTTGGTGCGTTGCGTCCGCTCGACCGTGGCGACGACCTGCGCGATCGCCTCGAGGGAAGCGACCCTTGCCGACTGTTCCGTCTTCTCCGTCTGTTCCGTCTTCTCCGTGTTCATGGAGACGATCATGCTTCCTCGACCGCGCTTGAGGTCAAGGAGGGTGCGAAACACAGGTGACCCCGCCCCCGGGACGGTGCAGGATCGCTCCATGGACAACAAGGTCATGGCACGGCTCACCGAGGCGGTGTCGTCGGGTGCTCCGGTCCGCGTCCACCGGTCCGCGATCCGGGGCGCGGATCGGCTCGACGGTTTCGTCGTCGCCGCGAGCACGGCGTGGACGCTGATCGCTCTGTGCAGTGATCTCCAGCTCGACGGCTGGGCGGCGGTGCGTACCGCGGACGTCACGAAGGTCGTACGGCGGGGCGGTACGGACTGCCTGACCGTCCGGGCACTTCGCCGACGTGGGCACTGGCCGGCCAGGGCGCCCGAACCGGGGCTCGCCCTGGACCGGTTGGCGGACCTGGCACAGGGCGCCTCCCGGGCCTTCGGGCTGGTGTCCCTGCACGTCGAACGGGACGCGCCGAACGCCTGTTGGATCGGCGAAGTGGCCGCGGTACGGCCGAAGTCGCTGCGGCTGCGGGAGGTCGACACCGAGGCGCGGTGGCGCCCCGAGCTGTCGAAGTTCCCGTTCAAGGACGTCACCCGGGTGGGCTTCGGCGGGCGGTACGAGCGGACCCTGCTGGAGTTCGCCGGGCCGTACCGCTGACCACGGACGAGCTCGGCGTCCCTCAGGCCCCGTCGGCCGGCGGTGCGGGCGTGATGATCCGGCGGACGGCTTCCACCACCGCCGCGCGGTGCTCGGCCAGCCGATCGGCGGCCCAGCCGGTGCCCGCCGCGCCCGCCGCCGGGCCGCCCACCGCGCCGAACCAGGCCTGTGACAGGCCCATGACCAGCGTCAGGACATCGGCCGCGGGCACGCCGGCGTCGATCCGGCCCGCTTCCTGCGCCCGTCGAACCGCCGCGATCTTGCCGTCGTAGGACGAGGACTCGGCGTCCGTGGACCCCGGGCGCTCCAGTTGCTTCCACAGCACGAGGCGCATCAGTTCGGGTCGCTCGACGAGGTGGTCGAAGACCGCCCCCGCGTAGCCGGGCAGGTCCTCCACGTCGAAGGTGACGGATTCGGAGCCCGTCGCGAGGGCCCGCTGGAGCACGGCGTCGAAGAGCTGCTCCTTGTTGCCGTAGTAGACGTAGATGAGCCGCTTGTTCGCCTGCGCCGTCTCGGCGATGCGGTCGACGCGCGCGCCCGCGATGCCGTACGTCGCGAACTCGGTGAAGGCCGCGTCGAGCAGCCGTGCCTTGGTCGCGCTGGAGTCCCGTGCCATGGGCCGCAGCCTAGCAAGTAACTATCCAGTTATTGACAAACCTGGCCGACCCGTCGCAGACTAAAACTATCCAGTTAGTTACTTCTGAACGAGGAGCACACCATGGAGATCCGCGCACTGGGCGGTCAGGGACTGAAGGTCGGCGCCGAAGGCCTCGGCCTGATGGGTATGAGCGCCCACTACGGTGCCACCGACGAGACCGAGTCCCTCGCCACCATCGACCGTGCCCTGGAGCTGGGCGTCACCCTCCTCGACACCGCCGAGGGCTACGGCCCCTTCCGCAACGAGCAGCTCCTCGGCAAGGCCTTGGCCGGCCGCCGTGAGGCCGCCGTGGTCGCCACGAAGACCGGCATCGAGTTCTCCGACGAGGGCACCCTCCTCGGCCACAACGCGAGCCCCGAGTACATCCGCCGCTCGGCCGACCGCTCCCTGCGCCACCTGGGCACCGACCACATCGACCTGTACTACCTGCACCGCGTCGACCCGAACGTGCCGATCGAGGAGAGCGTCGGCGCCCTGGCCGAGCTGGTCGAGGCCGGAAAGGTCCGCCACATCGGGCTGTGCGAGGTCTCCCCCACCACGATCGCCCGCGCCCACGCGGTGCACCCGCTGGCCGCCGTACAGACCGAGTACAGCCTCTTCGAGCGCGGTATCGAACACGACGGCGTCCTCGACACCCTCCGGGACCTCGGCATCGGACTCGTCGCCTACTCCCCGCTCGGACGCGGCTTCCTCTCCGGCGCCATCACCAGCCCCGACGACTTCGCCGCCGACGACTTCCGTCGCACCGACCCGCGGTTCCAGGGCGAGAACTTCCACCGCAACCTGGCCGTCGTGGACCAGGTGCGCAGGCTCGCCGCGGAGAAGGGCGTCACCCCCTCGCAGCTCGCCCTGGCCTGGACCCTCCAGCAGGGCGCGGTCCCCATCCCGGGCACCAAGCGCCGCCGCTACCTGGAGGAGAACATCGCCGCCACCGCGGTGACGATCACCCCCGAGGAGCTGGCCGCCATCGACGCCGTCGCACCGCACGGCGTGGCCTCGGGCGACCGCTACGCACCCGAGCTGATGGCCTCCCTGAACGGCTGATCTTGTCAGGGTGCGGATCCGGGCGGGGGGCGCGGGCCTGCCCGAGCTCCTCGCCGAGGTGTCCGCCGCCCACCCGGACGCCTCGGACGCCTCGGACGCCTCGGACGGGCTCACAGCATGACGTGCTTGACCTGGGTGTAGTCCAGCAGGCCCGCCATCGAGAGGTCGCTGCCGTAGCCCGAGTGCTTGACCCCGCCGTGAGGCATCTCGGAGACGGTGGTGCCGTGGGTGTTCACCCAGACGATGCCGGTGTGCAGGGCCCGGGTCGCGCGCATCGCCCGGTCGTGGTCCGTCGTCCACACACTGGCGGCGAGGCCGTGTCGGACGTCGTTGGCCAGGTGCAGGGCCTCCGCCTCGTCCGCGAAGGGCTGCACGGTCACGACGGGGCCGAAGATCTCCTCCTGCACGATCTCGTCGTCCTGGTGCACACCGGCGACGACGGTGGCTTCGTGGAAGAAGCCGGGCCGCGCGAGGCGAGCGCCGCCGGTGACGATCTCGGCACGTCGTGGCAGCCGGTCGAGCAAGGACCGTACGGAAGCCAGCTGGGTCGCGTTGTTCAGTGGGCCGAAGTCGGCGTCCGGCTCGTCCGGGCCGCCCGTGCGCAGTGCGCCCGCCTCGGCCGCGAAGGCCGCGAGGAACGCGTCGTGCACCCGCGCGTGGACCAGCAGCCGGGTGGGCGCGGTGCAGTCCTGGCCCGCGTTGTAGAAGGCGACCGCGGCGAGGGCGGCGGCGGTCGCCTCGACGTCCACGTCGTCGTGGATCAGGACCGGGGCGTTCCCGCCGAGCTCCAGGTGGACCCGTTTGAGGTCGGCGGCCGCGGCGGCGGCGATCTGCCGACCGGCGCGCACGCTGCCGGTGACCGCGATGAGGGCGACGTCGGGGTGGGCGGTGAGGGTGCGCCCGGTGTCGCGGTCGCCGCAGACCACGTTGAGCACGCCCGGCGGAAGGTGCTCGGCCGCGACACGGGCCAGCAGCGCGGACGACGAGGGGGTGGTGTCGGCGGGCTTGAGCACGGTCGTGTTGCCGGCGGCGATCGCGGGGGCGATCTTCCACACGGCCATCATCAGCGGGTAGTTCCACGGGGTGATCTGGGCGCAGACCCCGACCGGTTCACGGCGCAGTACGGAGGTACGGCCTTCGGTGTACTCGGCTGCGGCGAGGCCCTGCAGGTTGCGTGCGGCTCCGGCGAAGAAGCGGACGGTGTCGACGATCGCGGGCAGTTCCTCCGTCCTGAACTGGCGGGACGGTTTGCCGGTGTCGCCCGTCTCGGCGGCCACGAAGGCCTCGGCGTGCTCCTCGATGGCGTCGGCGATGGCGAGCAGGGCGCGCTGGCGTACGGCCGGTGTGGTCGTGGACCAGTGCGCGGAGGCGGCCACGGCCGCCGCGCAGGCGGCGTCCGTGTCGGCCTTGCCGGAGCGTGGGGCGTGGCCGTGCGGGGAGCCGGTGGCGGGGTCGACCAGTTCCATGGTCTCCCCCGAGGCGGCCGGCCGGTCCGTGCCCGCGATGTGGTTGAGCACGGGGTCGGTGTCAGCCACGGCGCAGCGCCTCCCCGGCGGCGTCGCGTCCGGTGCGTACGGCGCCTTCCATGTAGCCGGCGACCCACTGGTCGGATCCGCAGACGTAGAAGGGTGGTTCGTGGGTGCCGTGGTGGCGGCCGACGGCCATGACGTCGCCGGGGGTCCACTGGGTCACGTACCCCTGGGTCCACGGGTCGGTGCCCCACATCCGGACGTACGTGGCGAGCGGCCGGTACGCGGCGTCGCCGTACAGGCGGGCCGTGTCGTCGAGGAGTTCACGGGTGCGCAGCGGGGCGGGTGTGCCGAGCAGGACTCCGAGCCTCTCGGGTGGGACGAGGGCGGAGAGGATCCCGTCGTTCTGCGGCCAGGTGCTGCCGAGGACCCCTTCGCATTCGGAGAGGCCGCTGCGGCCGAGATCGCGCCAGAACGGGCGGTCGTACGCGGCGACGAACTTGGCGGCGAGAGCGTGGCGTTGGCGGTGCAGGGAGGCCAGTCGCTCGTCGGACACGCCGGTGACGGTGACCTGCCGGAGCGGGCCGACGGGCAGGGCGCTGACGACGGCGTCGGCGGTGAGGGTCTCCCCGCCGGCCAGCCGTACGGAGCACGGGCCGGGGCGGCGGATCGTGACGGCCTCGACGGGTGCGCCGGTGCGGATGCGTCCGGCGAGGGCGGCGGCCATGCGCAGGGCCACCGTGGCGGAGCCCTCGGCGACCCGCAGGCCCTCCCAGGCCTCGTAGTCGTAGGCGTCGGGGCCGGGGACGGCCGCGTGCTTGCGCAGGGCGGCGAGCAGGGAGGTGCGCTCGTACGAGCCGTCGGCGAGGGCGAGTTGTCCTATCTCCCAGAGGCGGACGACGGCCGGGGTCGCTCCCTGGGCGCGCAGCCAGGCGCCTACGGAGGTGCGGTCGAGGGCCGTCGCGTCGGGATGGGACCAGGGGTCGGCCGGGTCTACGGTCCGGGCGAGTGCGCAGAAGGCGGCGGTGACCTTCTCGTGGCAGGCGTCGTCGCCGGGGCCGAACCAGTGGGGAGCGTCGCCGGTGGAGACCCCTTCGGGCGTGGCGCGGGTGAGGGCGCCGGGCTCGGCGACGTAGCTGGGGATCAGGGTGAGGCCGAGTTCCGCGGCGAGGTCCAGGTAGGCGGTGTGGGCGCGGCCGACGACCTCTCCGCCGAGCTGGACCAGCCGTCCGTCGGGGAGTTCGGTCTGTTCGACGCGTCCGCCGACCCGGTCCCGGGCCTCGACGACGAGGACGTCGGCTCCGCCGGCGGCGAGGTCGCGTGCGGCGGCGAGGCCGGCCAGGCCGGCGCCGAGCACGATGACGTCGTGGTTCATGGGGGTGTCCTTCGGTGAGGGCGCGATCGGTTCGGACCTGGGGCGGGCCGGGGCGGGGCCGGGCGGCTTCAGTCCAGGACGAGGCAGTGTTCGGGCTTCCAGCCGATCTCGACGCGTTCGCCGCCGCTCCAGCGGTCCTCCCGGCGGGAGCGGACGGTGTTCTGCTCCAGTACCGACACCGTGATGCCGGGGGCCAGTTCGATGAGGTAGGTGGTGGTCGGGCCGCAGTAGACGGTCTCGCGGACGACCCCGGCGGCGCGCGCCATGTCCGGCTCCAGGTCGGACAGCCAGATCTTCTCGGGGCGGATCGAGAGGTTGACCCTGCTGCCCTCGGTGACGGCGGGCCGGTGGCCGACGGGCAGTTCGGGGCCGTCGTCGAGGACGACCCGGCCGGCGCGGTAGGTGCCGGGGACGAGGTTGGAGGTGCCCATGAAGGAGGCGGTGAAGCTGCTCGTGGGGCGCTCGTAGACGTCCTCGGGCGTGCCGCACTGCTCGACGCGGCCCTCGTTCATGACGGCGAGGCGGTCCGACATGGTCAGTGCCTCGTCCTGGTCGTGGGTGACGAAGACGAAGGTGATGCCGACCTCGCGCTGGATCTGCTTGAGCTCGACCTGCATGTGGCGGCGGAGTTTGAGGTCGAGGGCGGCCAGCGGCTCGTCGAGGAGCAGCACCTGGGGCCGGTTGACGAGGGCGCGAGCCAGGGCGACGCGTTGTTTCTGGCCGCCGGAGAGGGTGGTCGGCTTGCGGGCGGCCAGGTGGCCGAGCTGGACGAGGTCGAGCATGCCGGAGACCCGTTCGCGGATCTCGGCGCGGCCGACGCCCTTGCGCTTGAGGCCGAAGGCCACGTTGTCGGCGAGCGAGAGGTGGTCGAAGAGGGCGTAGCTCTGGAAGACGGTGTTGACGTTGCGCTTGTTGGGCGGCAGGCCGGTGACGTCCTGGCCGTCGAGGAGGACGCTGCCCGTACTGGGGTCGGAGAAACCGCCGATCATCCGCAGGAGGGTGGTCTTGCCGCAGCCGGAGGGGCCGAGGAGGGAGAAGAACTCGCCCGGGGCGATGTCGAGTTCGACGTCGCGTACGGCGTAGGTGCCGCCGGCGGCGGGGTACTGCTTGCTGACGCGGTCGAGCCGGACGGCAGGCGTCGGATGGATGGGTGTCGGGGTCAGGGGGGTCGAGGGGGTCTGCGCGTGGGCGATCGGGTGCTCGGGTGTCGTGGGCATGGGTGTCACTTCCCGGAGAGCAGGTCGAGGCCGCCTTTGCGCCCGAACAGGCGCGGGATGGCGAGGGCGAGGACGATGAGGCCGATGGAGCCGACCAGCATCAGGGTGCCGACGGCGTTGATGGTGGGCTGTACGCCGAACCTGATCGCCGAGTAGATGCGCACGGACAGCGGTTGCGGGTCGACGCCGGTGGTGAAGTAGGCGAGGACGAAGTCGTCGAAGACGAGGGCGAAGATCAGCACCGCGGACGCGAGGATGCTGGGCAGCAGCGCGGGCAGGGTCACCAGGCGCAATGCCTGCCCTCGGGTGGCGCCGAGGTCCATGGCGGCCTCTTCCACCTCGGGGTTGAGGGCGGCGATGCGGGAGCGGAGGATGACCGTCACGTAGGAGATGGAGAAGGTGATCTCGGCGAGCATCACGGTGGTGGTGGAGAGGGTGATGCCGAGGCCCTTGAAGAGGAGCATCGCCGCGACGCCGGTGACGATCTCCGGGGTGATCAGCGGGACGAGCATGATCAGGCCGGCGAAGGAGCCGAGGCGACTGCGGCTGCGTACGAGGCCCAGGGCCAGGGCCACGCCGAGGACAAGCGAGCCGGCCATGGCGACCAGGGACACCCGCAGGCTCATGCCGAGCGAGTCGAGGAGCACCTCGTCGTGGAGGAGGGCCTCGTACCAGCGGAGGCTGACGCCGTCGAGGACGGTGAGGGACTTCTGGGAGTTGAAGGAGAACAGGACGACGACGCCGACGGGGAGGTAGAGGAGGGCGAAGAAGAGAGCGGTGACGGCGATGGCGAAGCGGGGGCGGCGCTCGGCTCCGCGCCGGCGGCGCCGCGGGGTGCCGGGGCCGGTGCCGGTATTAGTGCCGGTATTGGTATTGGTGCTCATCGGGCGGCCTCCGCCTCGTCCTTGCGGGTGCGTCGCAGGTAGCCGAGCATTCCGAGGAACAGGACCGCCATCAGCAGCATGGTGAGGGCGGAGCCGAGCGGCCAGTTCTGGCCCTGGAAGAACTTGTCCTGGATCAGGTTGCCGATCATGATCTGGTCGGGGCCTCCCATGAGCTGGGCGCTGACGAAGTCGCCCATGGCGGGCAGGAAGACGAGGACGCAACCGGCGGCCGCTCCCTGCCGGGTGGCGGGGACGGTGACGAAGAGGAAGGTGCGCAGGGGGCCGCCGTAGAGGTCGCGGCCGGCCTCGATGAGCGAGGTGTCCATGCGCTCCATCGCCGCGTACAGCGGGATGATCATGAAGACCACGAAGCCGTAGACGAGTCCGGCGACGACCCCCACCCCGGTCTGCAGGATCTTGGTGTCGCCGTCGGCGAGACCGATCGCGCGCAGGGCCCGCAGCAGCGGACCGTCGTCGGAGAGGACGACGGACCAGCCGTACATCCGGACCAGGTAGTTGGCGAAGAACGGGACGACGATCGCGGCGATCAGCAGGTTCTTGAAGCGGCCGCCGCGCAGCGCGATGGCGTAGGCGACCGGGTAGGCCACGGCCAGGCTGATGAGGCAGGTGATCAACGCGTAGCCGAGGGAGCGCAGCAGGACGGTGCTGTAGGCGGGGTCGGCCAGGGCGGTGAGGTTGGCGAAGTTGAGTCCGAAGCGCGGGTTGCCGAGGGGGTCGGTGGTGCCGAGCGCGAGGGTGGCGACAAGCAGGAGGGAGGCGACGAGGAAGCCGGTCATCCAGAGGGTGCCGGGGAGCAGGAGCCAGGTCCACAGACGTGGCTGCCGTGTCCGGGCGGTGGTGCCCGGCGTGGCCTCGGGCCGCTTCCGGTCCCGGGGCGGCGTTTTCGGCGTGGCCGGGTCCTGGGTCGGCCGGAGCGCGGTGCCGGTGCGGTTGCTGCGTGTCGCCATGTCAGCCGGCCTTCACGTCGGTCCAAGCGGCGTCGCGGGCCCGTTCGGTGCCCGCGTCGCCGTTGCGGAAGAAGAGGTCGGCCGCCAGGTCGTCGGCGGTCACCAGGCACTGGGGGAACGGCTCGACGAGCGCGGCGTAGGTGTCCTCGGTGCCGCGGACCGGCATCGGGTAGCCGATGTACTCGATGTTCTTCTTCACGTTCTCCGGGCGGAGCATGTAGTCGATGAAGAGCATCGCGGTGCCGGGGTGCTGCGCGTTGGCGGGTATGGCGTAGCAGTCGGAGTTGACGGGGGCGCCTTCGCGGGCGACCTCGAAGCCGAAGACGGACGGGTCCTCGGCCTGGGCGAGCATGGCGGCCATGTCACCGCTCCAGGCCTGGGTCATGTCGGCGTTGCCGTTGAGGAGGTTGTTGTAGCTGTCGCTGGAGAAGCCGCGCAGGCGGGGGCGGAGCGAGCGCAGGGTGTCGGTGACACGGTCGAGGTCGGCCTGGTCGCCGGTGGTGAGGCCGAGGCCGAGTTTGAGCGCGCCCAGGCCGAGCACCTCGTCGCGGTCGTCGAGGACGAAGACCTTGCCTTTGGCCTTCTCGTTCCACAGGTCTTCCCAGGAACCGGTCAGGTCGCCGAGCCGGTCCCGGCGCCAACCGATGCCCGTCTTGTACATGGTGAACGGGACGGTGTGCGCGGAGCGGGGGTCGTACCAGGGGTCGGCGAAGTAGTCGTAGCCGCCGAAGACGGCTTCGGCGCCGCGCAGCCGGGAGTGGTCGATCGTACGGAGCCGGCCGCCGGTGGCGAGGCGCTCGGCCCATTTCGCGGTGGGGAAGATGATGTCGTAGCGGTTGCCGGCGTTGAGTTTGGCGGCCATGCCCTCCATGGAGTCGTAGTTCGACTGGACGACCTTGACGCCGTACTCCTTCTGGAAGCCTTCGAAGACGCTGGGGTCGACGAAGTCCGCCCAGTTGAAGTAGACGAGGTCGCCGTCGACCTTGACGTCGATGGGTGCTTCCGCGGTCGCCTTGCCGGCCGGGTCCTCCGAGGTGGCGAAGCCGCAGCCGGCGGCGGTGAGGGCGAGGGCGGCGGCGGTGCCGGCGCGGAGGAACGAGCGTCTGGTCGGGGGGAGTGCCTCGGGGGACATGGGGT
>NZ_JBGBPT010000120.1:0-20393 GCF_041106355.1 Streptomyces sp. BF23-19
GTCAGGCGGAACCCAAGATCTGAAACAGAACACGCCTCATGGGGCGAGCCCAGACCTCAAAACCAGGTCACTAGGCGCGTGAGGCGAGGAGTCGGGCCGCGGCGGCTTCTAGCTCAGCGCGAAGCACCCGCTGGCATTCCAGCGGTGCGCACACCGCAAAGGCGTAGTTGTGAATCTCGCCGGACAAGAGCACTTGGAGATACTCGGGCCGTCCCGCTTCTTCACGGCCCAACAGGATTTCGACGGTGAGCCGAGTACCGTCCGTGAGCCGGCGCGATCCGCTCTGCGGTTCGCTGTCGACCAGCGTGAACTCCTTCTCATACCGGCCTTCGGGTGGGCAGGCCAGCAGCCACTGGGCGAACGCGGCGGCCTGCGGTGCGCCACCCGTCAGTGTCGTGCGTCCGATGAAGTACGCGTCGAGGCACCAGGTACCGTCCGGATCCTTATTGATCGCCAACCACAGGTCGTCAACAGGCGTGCCAGCGCAATGGCTGCCACGCCACCCGAACCGAAACCCTGCCTCATCGTGCACGGTCGATCCTTCTTTCTCCCCGAACTGCCGTTGGCAGTCCACCTGACGCAGGTCGTCGGTCAATGGACATAGTCCGGCCAGGTCAGGGCATCGCCGACGACTACTTCTCTGTCAAGTTCAGCGTGTTGAACTGAAGCAGTCCGCCCAGCTGACCGGCCGGTGCGGCCTCGCGCAGGTGGTCGGCGATCCTTACTCTGTCCCGGCGGCGCAATGGAGGTGGAAGTCGACGACGACGCAACTAACCTGTCCGTCTTCGGTGCGGCCGGTCCAGACGGGGTAGGCGCCGTCGCCTTGGCCAGCACGGAAGGCGATGAGATTCGGCTCGGGCTCTGTGCCGGGCAGTTCGACGCTGAAATGGCTGTCGCTGTCGAGGGGTATGAAAATGTCGTCGTCCAGCTGGTCTTCGGTCACGGTCCGCGTCGCATCCATGAAAGCCGCTGTGCCGGTATCCACGCCAACCCCGTAGAACTGGCCCTCGCCGAGCAGCCCCAGGTCCTCGTCGGGCCGGAGGGTCATTTCCCACATATGGGGAGGGACGTCCAGGAACGTCACCCTGGCCGCGGCGACATCGGCCCCGTGTTTCGTGCGCAAAAGCGACAGTGTGACCGGGAATTCGCCTAGCGGCACTGCGACGGTCCGCAGGTTGCTGATCCAGCCGGGGTCCGAGACCGCCAGCTGCCCTGAGGTGATCCGCAGCATGCCAGCGTCAATGGGCTCGACGACGGCCGGCCCGTCCCGGGTGTCGCACGCACCCGGATTGAACAGTTGCTCAATTCCGGTGGCGCGCAGCGGTCCCGATCCTTCGTCCACCGACCTGTCGTTCATCAGGACTACGGTCGTGGCGGACTCGTGGCCCTGCTGGGTGAGGAGCGGAGCGAACACTTGCCAGTCGCCGAATTCCGGTGCGGGACAGAGGAAGTTTTCGACGGGCGTCGCGAACCGCCGTCCGGGGACGCTCGACGGGCCGGATGCTCCATCGTGCGATGACTCCGGCGATCCGCCCCGCGGTCCGGCGAACTCGGACTTCACCTCGATCTGTCCGTCGGCTGAGACGGTGGTGGTCTCTTGAACATCCCACTTCCCGTACAGGTGCGCCTGATCGTTGGGAAACTGCCATCGGGTGTTCCGCTGAGCCAGCAACATCCCCGTGCCGTGCGGCTTGAGGTCGATCATCTGCATGCACCAAGACCTGTCGTCGAACAGATACACACGCCACATCCGCCCCGGCCAGTATTCGACCAGTGCCAGCGGTTGCTCCCGCGCGGACAGCAGAACCGCGTAGTCCTTCCCGGCCGCATGCTTGCGTGCCGCGAGCGCGCGTGACATCGGGCTCCGATGGGTCATTCCTCGATAGGAACCCCACATCTCGCCGTACGACACATCAAGACTGTCGAAGATCACAGCCGAACATCTCCCCCGTGGCACCAGCCACCCCCGAGCAGTGCGTTCGACGGGGGACCCCTGCCGCGACGCCCTGCCCTTCCGAAACTTCGTCGTGCCGCAGTCTGCCACTGAGGTATGACACAGAGGTTGTGGGAGGTCTGCAACCTGGGGTTACCGACGAAATGTGCTTCGTCGGTCATTCCTCCACGCAAGGGCACACCCCCGGGTTCAGCAACCGGAACCGTACTCACCTCGGCCCAGGCCGTGAGCGACGGGGGTCGCCCGTAGGGTTGCCGACGGGGAGCGTCGTCCAGACGTGTAGCGGCCCCGCGTCGCGCTCCGGGGTGGGCTTCGCGGCCAGGACGCCCTGTGCCGGACAGACCGTCCTGCGTCCCGGCGCAGGGTGCCTTCAGGCCTCCGTCGGCGTTGTTCTCGTCATGAGGAAAGCGATCTACATGACTGCGGTGGCACTGCTGCTGGCCGGCACGGCCCCGGCATACGCGAGTGGGGGTGCCGACAAGGGCCCTGTGAGCGTCGGGGTGATCGGCGAGGGGCTGAAGGTGAAGGAGGTACGGGCCCTGCTGAAGGGCTGGTACCCGGGTGCTCGGGCCGAGGTCTTCGTGATGCGGGGAGGCAAGCGGGTCCGGACGGTGGGGTCGTGGAAGGCGACCGAGTCGCTGGAGAACGGCGGGCACAAGTTCGAGCGCGCGACCTGGCAGGTGGGCAAGTCGTTCCGGCACGGAGACCGGATCTGCTCCAGCTTCAGCCACCGCGACGAACACCCCTGCGTCACCATCCAGCGCTGACCCCCCACGTCCACGTGCACCGTGCCCGCACCCGAACAGGGGCGGGCACGGTGGCATCAGCCGACGATGCGCCGGACGACGAGGATCGAGCCGAGTTCGCTCTGTCGGACCACGGAGACGGGCCGGCCGGTCCGGGGCGCGTGCACGACGTAGCCGTAGCCGATGGCCATGGCCACATGCTCGGGGGCGTCGGCCGTACCGCGGGCGAAGAGGAGGTCACCGGGGGTGATGGCGTCGACCGGGACGGGCCGCCCGTCGTGGATCTGCGTGTAGGTGGTGCGGGTGATCTCCTTCCCGGCGACGCCGTAGGACCGTTGGGTCAGGGACGAGCAGTCGCACCGTTCGGCCGGGTTGGTGCCGTGGGGGTTGGTACAGCTGCCGCCCCACTGGTACATGGTTCCGAGCTGGCCGAGCGCCCAGCGGATCGCGGTTTTCACCTCTGTCGGCGCCGTGGCCGGGATCTGGTACCCCTCGGGCAGCGTCCCGGGCGGGATCTCCCCGAAGTCCACGTTGGCCGCCTGGCCGGCGCAGGGGCCCTGGCCGAGTCCTCCGCCGAGGACGGGCACTACCGCCTGCGGTCCGGCGGGCGCTGCGCCGAGCGCGGGCCCGATGGCCTGCTGCAGAGCCGTGGCGAGCGGTTCGTGTTTGGCGTACGCGTCGGGGAACCCGCTGCGCTGGACCTTCTGTGCGGCGACCGTGAGCGGCATCTGCTCCCAGTCCTCCAGCTTCACGAGCCCGTCGTAGAACTTGGTGCTGGAGTAGACCGGGTCCATGATCTGCTCGCGGGTTCCCCAGCCCTGGGAGGGGCGTTGCTGGAAGAGGCCCAGTGAGTCGCGGTCGCCGTGGTCGAGGTTGATCAGTGTGGACTCCTGGAGGGCGGTGGCCAGGGCGATGATCTGGCCGCGGGCCGGCACCCGCTTCTGGATGCCGGTCGCGACGATTGCCTTCGCGTTGGGGATCTGCTTCTTGGGCTCGGAGAGGCCGGGCACGTCCACGGCGCCGCTGCCGGTCAGCATCGCCTGGACCTTGCGGGCGATGTCGGCGGTGTCCGGGTCGAGGCCTGGCCGGCCGGCGCCGGGGCAGCGAGCGGCCGCCTCGGCCTCGCTCTGGGCGAGGCCGGTGACGTGTGCGGCGATCGCGGCGAGCAGGACGAGCGCCAGGCCTATCAGTCCGGCGGCGCCGGCCAGCCACCGTTTGAGTTTCTTCATGAACTGCCCGTCCGGCGGCGTCGGCGCCTCAGCTCACGCTCCTCGTTGCGGCTGAGGGTCGAGTCGCTCGGCCGTTTCGGGGTCACCGGAGCGACGCGGTGTGTGACGGGCTGGCGCCGGCTGCCGCGGTTGAGGCGTTGGCGGAGCTGCTGCTGGCGCGACGAGGCCGGGGGCTGGGTCGGCACCGGTTGCTGCGGCTGGGTCGGAGGGTTCGTCGCCTGCGTCACCGGCGGGTTGGGCTGTTTCGGGATGGTGGTGGCCTGGCTGTTGCCGCCGGCGGCACGGTGGTACATCGGACCGCCCGGAAGGTGGTTCGAGAAGGTGGCCGCCGTGCTGCTGACGGGCGTGTGCCCCGGGCCACCGGGCGGGTTGGGCGGCTGCGGAGGAATCGGCGGCTGCGGGGGATTCGGCGGCGACTGAGGCGGGTTCGGAGGCTGCGGCGGGTTGGGCGGATTCGGTGGCTGCGGCGGGGGCGGCTGGTGGCCTGCGGGCCCGGCCGGTCGGTGGCTGCTCTTGGCCGAGGACTGCAGCCGGTTCATCAGGGCGACGGAGCTGACGCTGGAGGACGTGGCGTAGCCGAGGGCTGCGATCGGGTTGCCCGAGGCGAGGGAGACGCCGACCATCGCGGTGCGAACCGCTCCGCGGGTGACCTTGCGGGCGATGCTCTGGTTCTTCGCCACCGGGGTGGAGGACGGGGTGAAGGCGCTTCCGTCGGTGCCTCCGACTCGGGCGGCGAACATCTTGGCGCGGAAGTTGTTCGCGACCTGCTTGGACCGGGCGGTGAGTGCCTTGCGCTTCTTGACCGCGGCGATGCAGACGACGTCCACGGCGAGGAAGCGCAGGGTGAGTTCGGTGCCGTCCTCCGTGTGCACGGGGTCGAGGACGGCCTGGACGATCAGGATGAGGACGGCGAGGCCGACGACGGAGGCGAGCAGGATGCCGAGGGAGCGTAGGACGGACGCCGCCCAGTCCCACAGGTAGCCGCGGCCCGCTCCGGGCACGAGACCGGCGACGAGGGCGGGTTCGGCGCGTACGGCGTCCCACGCGATGCGGCACTGCGCGAGGAGGAAGCTGCCGGCGAGGCCCGCGATCAGCACGGTGACGATCACCGCGGCGACGAGGAGGAAGAGGGCTCCGCCGACCTTGTCCAGTGAGGCCCGCTTGGCGGCCTGGACGTCGCCCTTGACGCACTGCTTCTCGAAGGCCTCCATCGGCGGGTTGCCGAAGTGGTCGACCGCCCACTGCTTGGCGGCCGTCAGGGCCCAGTCGCCCATCTGCGCACCGGTCGGGTCGATCCAGGCCCGGTATTCGTTGAGCTTCCTCAGGCCCGCCATCTTCTCGCTGACCGCCCGGTCGTAGGCGAGCTGGGTGAGCTTGGTGTCGGAGTACTTCTTCGCGCAGTCGTCCTTGAAGATCTGTCCGTACTGGAGCAGCATGGCCGGCTTGACGATGAAGGCGTCGGTCAAGGCGTTCGTCAGCGGGCGTTGGAGCGCGATGCTGCTGGCGGAGTCCTCGTCGTCGGGGGCCTTCGCACGCTCGCCGGGGTTGGCGTCGAGGATGATGTCGGCGACTTCGAGGGACAGGCCGTGGGCGGCGGCGAGGGCACTGTCCCGCTCCCCCAGGAGCAGCGTCGGGGGCGACGACAGCAGGGTGGCGGTCAGGGCGGCGATCAGGAGGGACAGGGCGGCGTCCCCCCACCCTTTGGCCCGGTCCCCGAAGAAGATGCGCGTCACGCAGACGAGCGCGCACACCGACAGGAAGAGGTTGGTCAGGCCCATCTGCAGGATGACCTGGGTGTGCAGGGAGTTGGCGACGGACAGAACGGGCGTCAGAAGCAGCTTGGCGAGTCCGAAGCTGAGGGTCCAGCCGATGAGCCAGCAGCAGAACGCCACGACCCATTTGGTGATCATGAAGCAGAGCTCGGCGACGAGATTCTGGACACCGAGGTCCCAGTCCATCAGACCGCCGGTGTCGCTCTTGATGGTGTAGGCGGAGATCGGCATGCGGTTGCGGTCGGTGACGCTGAAGACGGCCAGGACGCCGCCCTCGTCGGGCAACAGCTTGCGTAGGCGCTCCTCCTCGGACTTGAGGTAGCCCTCCTTCAAGGGGTCGGTCAGCCGCTCGTTGAGCTCTCCGAGGATCTTCTCGATCTCGGCGATCTCCTCGGGGGTGGGCGTACGCGTGCCAGGGGTCGTGGGACCGAGCGGGTTGCCCGGCGTACTGGCCGGGGTCGGAGTCGAGCTCGGGGCCGGGCTCGGATCGGCCAGGGCCGGCACCGTGGTGAGCATCGTGAAGGCGGTCGCGGCGAGCGCCGCCACGAGCAGGGCCAGGCGCAGGCGGGCTGTGCCGAGCAGGCGCAGCCGCTCGATCGGGGCGCGTGGGGTCCTCATGCTGCCGCCTGTTCGCTGGTCGGAGTGGTGTGGATGACGCGCTCGATCGCCCGGTCCCGCGGGATGAGGACGCGCATGAGGCCGATGCGGCCGACCAGGTCGCGGTAGAGGCACTCCCCCGCGCGGGCCCGGCGCTGGTCCTCGGGCAGACCGAGGGGTGAGAGGCCACCGGTCACCAGGTCCAGGAGGTCGGTGTCGGTGGAGTCCACGCCGAGGAAGTCGAGGCTGCGCATGGCGAGCGCGCGGGCGGTCTGCCGGAAAACGAAGCGGTGCGGGATGAGCCCGCGGACGATCACGCCTTTCTCGCTGTCGGCCGGGCCGATGTCGTCGGCGTCGTGCGAGCCGACGTAGGCGGCCGCGTTGCGCTTGCGGCCGTCGCGCAGCAGCTCCAGGAGCAGCTCCAGGCCCTCGTCGCTGGAGGTGAGCCACCAGCACTCGTCGAAGACGGTGACGGCGAACTCGTCCCGGCTCCTCATGGCGGTCTCGCGGGAGACCGCGGCGATCAGGTACATCAGGGCCCGGCCCAGTACCTTCTCGAACTCCAGGCGCTGGATGCGGTGCTCGCTCGCGAGCTCGGACTTCTTCGGCAGCGCGAGCGAGGACACCAGGAAGACCACGCTGTCGGCGCGTTGGGTGTCGACGACCGGCAGTGTCTCGTCGAAGACGACCCGGGCCAGGTCCTTGCGGGCGACCGAGCCGAGCTTGCGGGCCAGGCCCTGGGCGGCGGTGTCGTCGGCGCCGCGCGCGGTGAGTTCGTCCATCAGGGCGCGCATGGACGGCTCGGGCCGGGCCAGGACCGCCTGGACCGCTTCGGAGAGGGCGACGCCTTCGAGGTCCATCGGCCGCACCCCGAGGAGCAGGGTCAGGAAGGACTCGGTGAAGCGGGCCGCGACCTGGGGGCTGTTCTCCTTGTAGAGGCGCAGCGGGTCGAGGGAGACCTCGGCGGTGTGGTCGATGCGGATCAGCTGGGTGGTGCCGGGGCAGGCTTTGGCGAAGCGGGCCCATTCCTGGTCGGTGGTGCGGTCGACGATGACGGCGCGGCCGCGGCTGCCGGGCCGGCCGAGCTGGTGGCCGCGGGCGAGGACGTTGTAGACCGCGGCCTTCATGGCGACCGACTTTCCGGCGCCGAGTTCGCCGAGCCAGGCCATGGAGGCGGAGGCGTTCTCGCGGGGTCCGCGGGCGGGGTCGATCAGTACGGGGCGGGCGCCCCCGGAGGCGACCTGCAGCCCGTACAGGCCGCCGCGTTCGTCGCCGAGTTGGGAGCCGCACCAGGGCATGGCCATCGCGAAGTCCCGGGCGAGGAGGATCTGGGCGTAGCCGGCCATGACGCGGGGGGTGCGGCAGCCGGGCAGCATCGCCTGCCAGAGGTTGGTCTGTTCGCCGGCGGGCCGGGAGAAGGTGTAGTCGGTCGAGCCGAAGTCGCTCGCGAGGGCGGCTGCCCGGTCCATGGCGTCGTCGGGGCTGTCGCCCCAGACGGCCAGGGTGACCATGGCGCGGATCTCCACCTCGCGTCGGTTCGCGGTGAGCCGCTCGTGGTACTCCTCGTTGTCGGCCTGGTTGCGGGCGACGGCCGCCGGCGGGCCGGCCGGGTCGCCTTCGTACTCGGCGGCCTGTGCCTTGAGGTGACGGGCGCGCTTGCGGACCTTCGGCTCGGCTTTCGAGCCGGGCACGACGACCAGCCGTGCGGTCCAGTCGACCGGGTAGGCCAGGTCGTCGAGCTGCTGCAGGTAGGCCGCGCCCGGCAGGGCGAACGCCTCGGGCATCTCGGAGAGGGCCAGGAGCGCCTGGTAGGAGTCGCCCCACTCGGAGGAGACCTGGAGGAAGCGCCGTGTGAACGGGTTGACCGGCAGCGAGGGACCGCTGGTGAAGTCGACGCCGCCCTCGCCGACGAGGATCTCCCCCAGCGCCGCGACGTTGCGGCCGCGGCCGCGGACCGGGGTCTCGGTGCCGTCCGGGAGGAACGGCTCCGCCAGCCCGCGCCGGGCGGAGTGGCCGTAGATCCACAGGATCTCCGCTTCGGACGCCGGACGCATCGACACTCCGGACGGCCACTGGGCCTGGATCCGCTGCGCCTGATCCAGGCGCCGGCGGACCTCCGCGTCGGTGACGACTGCGGGCATCAGCCCGAGCTGCAGGGAGACTTCCGCCCGCGCCGCCCGGAACGCCGACATCACCGCGTCCTTCCTCGACAGCGGGGGAAGCGGGAGCGCGAGCCAGTCGGTGCGCCCGGTCAGCTCCATCGTCTCCAGCTCGTCCAGGACCGCGTGCCCCAGACGCTCGTAGCGCGGGGCCCGGGCCAGGTCGATGTCGTCGACCATGGCGCGCACCACGGCGGTCGGGTCGACCTGCGGGCACAGGCTCATCAGCATCGGCTCGCCGGACATCGCCTTGAACAGGCCCTCCAGGGCCTTGAGACGGCGCTTCTTCACGACGGCCGGGGCGTGGGAGTAGTTGGTCGCGGTGACGCGCCAGACCGCCCAGACCGTGCCGTGGGTGGTGAAGATCAGGTTGTTCTGGACGTGCCGGATCGGCAGGCGCATCGTCGGTTCTCCAATCAGGTCAGGTACGAGTCGTGGGGGCGCGGCGGGCGAGAAGGGTCTGCACCCCTGACGCCACCGGCGCGGCGGGCGACGAAGGCCCAGCGGGCGCCGGCGACCCGGCGGCGCGTGCCGCAGGCCTGGGCCGGCGCGGCCCGGGCGGGGGCTTCGGTGCGGGTTCGGGATCGCTCGCGGGTGCGGTGCCTTCGGCGGCGGGCAGGTGGATACGGGTGTCGCTGCGGCTGGGCCGGGCGGGCCGGTAGGCGCGGCCGCGGAGTTGGCCGCGCCGGGGCGCGGCCAACATCAGAGCGACGCTCAACAGGGCGGCCGCCGGGTTGCGGCCGTCGACGTGGAGATGGCGCAGCACGAACGCCACCACTGCGGGGAGGACCAGGAGGACGGCGACGTCGAGCCAGCCGTGACCGCCCCACACGGGGCGGGTCAGGATCAGGGCGGCGACGGTGGCAACGATCCCGGCGAGCTGGGTGAGGGTGTACGGGCCGCCGGGCAGCCGGATCCCCCGGCCGCCGTTGACGTCCCGGATCACCCCGTGGACCAGCGGCGCACGGCGGGCCTTGGTGTAGCAGCGGCCGATGAGCTCGTAGTCCAGCTCGCCGCCACCGGCGGCGGCCTCGGTCACTGGTCGCCTCGGGCTGCGTTGGGCCCGCTCTGGTACTGGACGATGTCCTCGTTGGTCTTGTTCTTGAGAGCGGGCATGTTGGCGGACAGGCCCCAGACGATGCCGGCGAAGATGACGGCCATGATCGTCGGGCCCGGTGCCTTGGTCTTCCAGCCGACGGCGACCACGAAGATCCCGCACAGAATCGGGATGGCGACGTCGAAGATGAGCGTCTTGATGTCGTTGCCGATGCCGGTGCCGGTCTGGATCCAGCCCGCGGCCAACATGACGGTGTCCTGCATGACGGTGCTCCTCTTATGCGGTGGGAGTGGCTGCCGGACCGGGGGCGCCGGAGGCGGCCGGAACCGGAGTAGGCGGGGCAAGGGCGGGGGCGCCGTCGAGGCCGGCGATCTCCCACCGGCCGGCGCGGGCCTTGAGGGTGAGGGCGTAGGTGAGCGGGAGCCGCACCCCGTCCTGGCCGGTCGCCCGGAGGGTGACGAGCAGACGCAGGGTCGTGCCGTCACCAGGCACCGAGACGACCGGTTCGCCGCCGGTCTCGCCCTCGACGGCAAGCTGGTCCACCGCGATGCCCGAGTACGGAGCCGGGGACGGCGCGGCCAGGCGCGTACCCGGGGCGAGGTAGCGGTCGAGCTCGGCGCCGGCCTTCGTGAGGTAGGCGGACAGGAAGCTGGTGACCGCCTGGGTGCGCGGGTCGGTCGGCAGCGCCGGGTGCATCGCGCCGTAGACCAATTCCGGGGTCTTGGCCCTCTCGGGGGCGGCGACCTCGGCCGGCAGCGCGAGCGCCGTGTACGCGGTCGCTCCCTCGGCGCCGGGTGCGGTGGCCACGGGCACCTGGAAATAGCGCGTCGGGTCGGCTGCCGGAGACGGGGAGGCGCCCGGCTGCGTGGACGGCGTGGCCGACGGCTGCGCGCCGGTGACGCGGGCCGCGACCGTGACCGCCCAGACCGAGGTGTCCGTCTGGCGGAGCCGGACGACGGTCAGCTGCTCGCCCCGACGGCGGCCGGAGACTCCGTCGAGCTGGAGGCTGCCGGCCGGCGGGTAGTAGGCGGCGAGCTTGGGCTCGTCGCCGCGCCCGGCGGACAGGTAGGCGGCCACGAAGAGGCTGGCGAAGCCGGCCGCGCCCTGACCGCCGCTCGCCGACGGGGCGGGCGGGGCGGTCTTCGACGCCGGGGCCGCGGACGTGGTGGGCACCGACAGGTAGGCGAGCGCGCCCAGGAGCGGGCCGAGGCCGATCAGGCCCCAGACGATCCAGCGGATCAGGGCGGCCGAGTTGGCCTGGGCGCCGGTCGACCATCCACCGACCCAGTCGGTGTCCTGCTCGGCCTCCGGCACCTGCACGGCGTCCGGCCGCGGCTCGACCGGCGGGGCCGGCTTCCGGCGGCGGGTGCGTACGAGGCTCATGCCGTGCCTCCGGCCGGGCGCAGGGTGTGGCCGGCCAGCTCCGCGATCCGGTTCCGGAGTTCGGCTTCGGGGCGGCGGCGCAGCGCGGCGAGCGAGGCGAGGGCCGGCTCGGCGTCCTCGTCGAGGAAGGCGCGGAGCTTCTCGTGGGTGCTGGTGTCGAAGGGGCGGGCGACGAGGGCGGCACCGAGGTGGATGAGCAGACGCTGGGCGCGGGTGACGCGCTCCTCGTCCGCGTCCAGCGACGGTGCGGCGGCGGATGTGGTCAAGACGCATCTCCAAAGGGGGGAGCGGACGGTGGCCGGGGCGGTGGTCCGGTTCATGCCGCGGCCGCGGGCTGGAGGGATGCTGTGAGGCGGGCCAGGGCCCGCGAACGCCGGCGCTGCCAGGCGCCGGGCGTGGTGCCGGCGCGGGCGGCGGCCTCGACGTCCGGGATGCCGCCGCTGATGTGGTGCCAGGCCAGCGCCTGCGCGTCCGCCGTGGACAGGGCGCCGTCGCGGACCGCGTCGAGGAGGAGCTCCAGGAGCTCCAGTCGGGCCGGGGCGGTCGCGGCATCGTCGGCCGGGCCCGCGTGGAGGCCGGCCTCCTTGGCGGCCGCGCGCACGGTGCGGGCGCGGGCGATCTCGTACGGGCCCGGCGCGCGGTCGGCGATCTGCTCCGCGGCCGCGAGGTCCTCCCCCGCCGGACTCTGCTCCGCGGCGAGCTCGGCCAGGACCTGGCGCAGGGTGTCGAGCGTGAGGTTGGCGGCGGGCCGGCCGGGGCGGAGGTGGATACGGCCGGAGCGGGCCACCTCGTAGAGGGCGGCCACGGTCACGTGACCGACAGCGTCGCGGGTGCGGCCACCGGTCGCGCGGACCTGTCCGCGGGTGATGCGGAAGACAGTGGGGAGCATCGCCTGGACGATGACGCGACCGGCGAGAGCGGCCGATCGGTCACGGCCGGCGGCGCGCCGGAGGAGGACGCGCAGGACGGCGTCGGTCAGCTCATCGGTCACGCCGTCGGCCCCGGGGCGGAGCGCGGCCAGGAGCTGCTCGGGCGTCAGGGAGCCGGACCAGGAATCGGTCACGGCCGCGATGTCGTCGCCGAGGTGGCCATCGGTCACCCAGTCGGTCACCGCCTGGCGCAGGGCGGAGTCCGCGCACAGCGCGGCCCAGTCGGCGTCCAGCCGGTCGAAGTACCCGCCGCCGGCGGCGGGGTGCGAAGCGTCGTGCACGGCACGTCTCCTTTCGGATCTCGTGCCGTACACACTCCTCAGACCGGCTTGCCCGAAGGCTTGCCCACAGCCCTAAAAGCGCAGATAGGAGGCTTGCCCTCTAGCTGGGCAAGCCTCCCGTGACCGATTGGGCAAGCCTGGAAGGGGGTTGGGCAAGCCCCTCGTGACCGGCCCGTGCAACCCTGGGCAAGCCTCCCGTGGGGTTGGGCAAGCCCTGGGATTCGACTGCGAAGGCTTGCCCAGAGAGCAGCGACGCGGGCGCGGCGAACGGGTGGCCGATGGCCGCAGATCGGTCATGACCGGTGACCGATGGAGCCCGGATCGGCCACCGGTCACCCGGTCCGGCATCGGTCACAGGATCGGTCACGTGCCGATCGGTCACGGCCTGGTGGCTGCCCGAGGCGTCCGGGTCGTGTGACCGATGACCGGTCACCGCGACCCGGCGGGGTCGGTCGGTCAGCTGCTGACCGACCGCAGGTGCGCGCGACCCTGACGCTGTCGACTCTCCTCCAGGTGCTTGGCCGCTTCAAGGACGCGGCGCTGGCCCGTCTTGGGCGACACCCCCAGGCGTCGCGCGGTCTCGGCTCCGGACAGCTTCTTCCCCGCGTCCTCGGCCTCCGCCAGCCACCGGGCGACCAGCTCGATCTCCTGCTGGATCGGGTCGACGTCATGCTCGTCGTTGTGCTGCTGAGGCACCCGGGCGGTGGCTTCGCCGGTCTCCGTCACATCGGCGGTCCACGCCTGGGCCTCGCCGGCAGGAGCGGGCCGCGAGGTCTCGCCGGCCGACTTCTGTTTCGCAGCGCCCTGCATCGGCAGGTCGGCCTTCGCCGAAGCGGTGGCCACCGGGACCGGAGGCTTCGTGACCGAAGCGAGGCGCGGCACTTCTGCCTCAACGCCCGATCCCACACTCGACTCCCCCAAGAAGACGTGAGGCCGCTCCGGCGTCGGCGCCGTTGCGTCTGCGGCGGACACCGACGTGTCGTCCGGCTCGGCAGCAGCTTCGGCCTGGCCTTCGGCGAAGTCGTTCGCCGGAACATCGGAAGGGTCGAAGCCGAGCTCGCGCAGGTCGGTCAGCACCGGCTCCAGGTACTCGTCCGCGATCGGCCCACCCGTCGCCGGATCGGTCACGCCGTACTGCTGAGCGAGGTAAGCGGCGAGCTGGTCCGCCGTCGGGAAGCGGTCGTACTGCTCGATGAACTCGCGGCCGACTCCGCGCAAGTCAGCTGCGCTGAGGCCCAAGGTCTGGACGCTGGGGACATCTCCCCCGGCACTGTTCTCGAAGGACTCCGGCAGCTGTTCGGCAGCCAGGATCTCGTCAGGCTGCGGGACGGCCGGAGGCAGCGCCGGTGCTACCGCTGGTGCGATCTCCGCGGGCGTGGTAGCGGCGGGCCGCCGCTGCAGCAGCACCGGATCCATCCCGGCTGCGACCAGGCCCTCCGAAGCGGTCTCGGACAGCGGTACCCCGATCCGGGCCAGCTTCAGCGGCATCAGCGCCTCCACCGGAGCCTTCCGCCGCCACGCACGCCCGTACCGCGCCTGCAGCCGGGCCTGGTAGATCAGCCGGTCCTGCTCCATACCGACCGCCTGCTCGTAGGAGCGCAGCTCCCACAGCTTCATCCGACGCCACAACTTGAAGGTCGGCAACGGCGACAGCAGCCACCGGGTGATGCGCACACCCTCCATGTGCCGGTCCGCAGTGATGTCCGCGATCCGACCCACCGCGTGCCGGGCCGCCTCCACGGTGACCACGAACAGGACAGGGATGACGGCATGCATGCCGACGCCCAGGGGGTCGGGCCAGGAGGCTGCGCCGTTGAACGCGATGGTCGCCGCGGTGAGCAACCACGCCGTCTGGCGCAGCAACGGGAAGGGGATCCGGAGCCAGGTCAGCAGCAGGTCCAGCGCGAGAAGGACGCAGATGCCGGCGTCGATGCCGATCGGGAAGACCAGGGAGAAGCTGCCGAAGCCCTTCTTCTCTGCGAGCTCGCGCACTGCGGCGTACGAGCCCGCGAAGCCGATCCCCGCGATGACCACGGCTCCGGCTACGACGACGCCGATGAGTATCCGGTGCGTACGAGTCAGCTGTAGCTGCGCCACTGGCCTTGATCCCTCGTTCCTCGCGTTGTCGTTGAGGCCACCCTTGCATCAGGAGTTTGTGCAGGCAGGGGATTTACCTCGAATGGATGTTGGACACGGCCGCTGATGGGGAGCGGACACCGGTATTACGTCGTAATACGGCGCGCTGGGCCGACCGGTCGGGTACGTACGCCGCGTGTATTACGACGTAATGAGTCGGGCGAGGCTGGCGCCGCGGGGCGGAGCCCGTCTGGTGAAGCGCCGCCAGCCCGCCCGTGTCATGGGGCTACAGGTCGTTCAGGAGCAGTTCGGCGAGCTGCTGCCGGTACTCAGGGGTGCAGGACTCCACCAGGTCCGCGACGAAGGCCTCTGGGCCTGCAGCGAGCTGCAGGTACCGACTGAGCGCCTTCTGTCGTTCCTCAGAGGACGTTCCATCGACGACGAGGTCCTGTCCCGTGGCAACGGGGGCCGGCGGCACGGGGTCCGGTGCAGCTTCCGGCGAAGGCGTAGCCGACTTCGGCGGCCGAGGCGGCTCGGCCTGACGGCCGACCTTCTTCTTGGCTCGCTGCTCCTTCAGCAGCTGGAGCTGCTGAGCCTGCTCATCCGGCTTCTTACGTCCCACCTGTCGGAGGAGCTCCGCCGGCTCCTGACCCGATTTGAGCTTCTGCTTCAGCTCGGGAGTGAGCCCGAGCAGGGCGAGGCGCTGGGAGATCCAACCCTGGGAGCGGTGAAGACGGGCGGCGAGTGCTTCCTGGGTCCCGTGGACAGCCAGAAGTTGCTGGAGGGCGCGTGCCTCGTCCAGCGGGTCCAGGTCCTGGCGGTGGACGTTGGCGACGAGGGCGGATTCCAGGATCTCGTCCGGATTGCTGCCGAGGTCCTCGTCCAGCATCACCTTGACTTCGTCGAAGCCGGCCTCACGGGCGGCCGCGAGCCGGGAGTTGCCGTCGATGGCAACGTACTTCGTGCCCTTCTCCAGGTCTTCCGCCAGCTCGGGGTTGGCCTCAAGGTAGGCCAGCCGGGACATGATGCTGATGGCGGTCTTCTGCCCGTGGTTGCGCAGGCTCTTGGCGAGATCGGTCAGGTCCCCCAGCGAGGATCGCGGGTTGCGGGGGTTCAGGCTGATCAAGGAGACGGGGAGCTTGACGGTCGGCAGGGCGCCCTCGGTGGGGGCGGCCGTCGCAGCGTCGATTGCGGCCCGGCGGGGGCTGATGGACTGGGCTCGCGCGAACGAGCTGCCCGTTCCGAGCGCGGATGCCTTGCTCATGAGATCTCCCGTGCCAGTGCTCGCAGGGCCACCGCCTGGTTGCAATTCGGTGCGTACGCCAGCAACGGCTGCTTGACGCGTACGGCTTCCTTCTGTTCCTTAAGGTCGCCGATCACGCCGACGACCCGCGGGTCCTTGAGGTCCATCCAGCTCTGGAGCGAGGAGGTGGCGATGTACCCGCGGCGGGCGTCGTAGTGGTTGACCACGATGCCGAGGTACTCAAGTTCCAGGGCCATGTCGTTGACGAGATCTTCGATCTGCGAGGTGAGGAGGTCGTAGGCGTCGGCAGAACTGTCCTCGGCCTGGACGACGACCAGGATCCCGGAGTTGCCGGGCTCCTCCCCCGGGCGGCGACGGCCGTAGTAGACGGCGGCGTCCATGCTGAGGCCCAGGCTGGGTGGGCAGTCCACCAGGATGGCGTCGTAGTCGGCTTCGAGCGGAGCAAGTGCCCGTTCCAGCGCCGCCTCGCGTGCTCGCACACCTGACAGCTTGACGTCGAGGAGGAAGGCGTCGGTGCACGCGGGAAGCACGTGGAGCCGCCCGCCGAAGCGGTCCTCCGTGACCTCGACGACGAGGTCGCTGAGGGGGCCCTTGGCTTCGCCCGCCATGTGCTTGGTGAGGCTGTCTCCGTTGAGGGGGAGCGGAGTCAGGCCGAGTTGCTTGGTCAGGTGGCATTGAGGGTCGAAGTCGACGAGCAGCACGCGGAGGCCCAGCCCAGGGAGGTCCTCGTACTCCAGCAGGGAGGGTTCCTCGTCCTCCCTGAGCAGTGCCGCGAGCGCCTTGGAGATGCGTACCCGGTGCAACTGGTCCGAGTCCTCGGCGAGCGCCTGGCCCACCCCGGCCGTGATCGCCGTCTTGCCGACACCCCCCTTCTGGTTGCACACGACGCGCCGCTTGACGACTACAGGGCGCTGGATCTCGGGAGCCGGGTTCTTCTCCAACCACACCTGCACGGACTGGGAGAGGCCCTGGATCAGGGACACACCTCGTGCGGTGCAGTCGGAACGGAAGTCCTCCCACTGATCGGCGGGAAGCCAGGTCGAGAACGACTTCGCGCCAGTCGTCTCGATACGGGGGAGGTTCGCGCCGAGCCCGCGCCAGGCGTCGATGCCGGCCTCGACCGCGTGCTGGATGTCGATGCCGTGCTGCGCTGCGCGAACTCTCAGCTCACGCTGCATCGAAGCGGGGAGCTTGGAGACGACCTTCTCGCGAGTGTCGCCGTCGGAGGGCGTTGTCATGAGCGATACCTTACTAACGCGCAAGATCGATGGTGGACTCGGCACGTTAGCAAATGAAGATCTTTGATCGTGGAGTCACCTGCTCGGCCGAACCCGGGCCGGTATTACGTCGTAATGAACCCCGCAAGCTCTACTAGCAGGGGGCGGTGGGTCACCCCTGTCACGACCACACCGGACATGCCTCGCTTGCTGATCGGCGGCCGATGAACGTCAAGCGGACCGTGAACTGGTATCCGCCGAGACTCTGATGGGCAGGGTCGAGCCCGCGTCCCAGATGCTGCGGGGGAATCACGAACCTGTTGGCGGCCCTGTTCCGTGTCTCTTGTCCGCAAGTGGTGGCGGAGTGCAGACCACCGTCGAGATGCTTCCGGAGCACGGCCGATCGCCGGTCAGGAGTGGAGCCGACGAGTTCCGCGCGACCGCGGGCTGCTGGTCCGCGGTGCTGGCAGGTGCGGAAGGAGCTCCCACAGGGGAGACGAGCCGGCAGCCCACTCGTTCAGGAGCCCACGGTCGACCAGGTGCAGCCGTTGGCTCCGGGCGAACTTCACGGCAGGAGCAGTGAACCGGCCGTTCGTGACGAGCACGACGACATCGCCTCCGTGCACGGGCCGGCCGGTCCCGTTGAGGACGTGAAGGTCCGGCGTGCCGACGGCGGCCCCGGCAGCTCCGTCGCGGCGGTGCTTGCACTGGATCACCCAGCGGCGGCCTGCCGGGTCGGTCCCCTTGACGTCGGCGCCGTTGTCGCCGGCGCCGCCCACCCGGACGGCGTCGTGGGCCCCGTCGCGGCGCATCAGGTCCCGTACGGCTTCCTCGAACTGACTGTGATGCAGGCCGTCCAGGAAGCGGAGGTCCCAGCCCTCCGGCCGCCGGCGACGGGCGGTCCACCCGGAGGCACCACGCCGCGCGGCCTTCACGAGGAGCGGCGTCAGCGCTACGACGGTCAGGACAGCGACAGCGACGGCGGCGATGTCGGCGCCGTGGAGCTGAAGCCAATGCCGGGCCTGTGGGACGAGGAAGGACGCGAGCACGGCGGCCGCAAGGAGGCCGACAGTATCGACGGCGGGTCCCCCTCTGCGCCGGTGCACAGGTCGTCGTCCTCGTCCTGGCCGTCGTCGCGCGGGGGTGCGGGTCAGGTTTCGGCGTCCGGGCATGGACGGGCCTTTCTGAAGCAGGTCGTGGCGCCTACCGGCCTGCGGAGGGATGGCCACGTCCCACCGGATGGTGGGGATCTCCACCCACCTTCCTCAGGGCGGCTTGCCCGAAGGCTTGCCCAGTCCCCGAAGGGACGAGGGCGGAGGCTTGCCCACTGGTGAGTCAGTGGTGCACGTGGCCGCCTCGACGCGCGCAGCCCACTTCACTGCCTTCGTGTGACTGAGCGCGATTGATGGCCCTTGAGCGCGCTACTTGGCCCCTGTGTGCGATGGATGCCCGCGCGAGAACCGTAAGTACGTGAACCGCGTCTTCTGGGTTCATGATGGCTGCGGCGTACAGCGCCCTGACTGCCCGGGGCTTCGCCGGGTCCGGATCGCGCATGATCCAATCTCTGATGGATTCGACGGGGTGTGGCGTGGGGGACTGGCGGACCGATCCGACGTTCGCGATGTGCAGGGCACTGGTCGACGGGGCGGATCCGGCATCGTTCGCGGGAGGCCCATTCGACATCCGGGCTGTGACGGCGGCCATCCGGCCCGAGAGCATCGACGGAGCCGTCCTCGACGACCTTCCCTGGGGGAACTTCCCTCACGGGGAGAACGCCCGGCAGGCCGTTCGCCTGCTGCGCACCGCAGACGGGCCGGCACGTAACGCGATGGGTGTGCTGATCGGTATGTGCGCCGACGACAGCCGGGCCGCAGCCGCTCTCGCGGTCCCGTTCCTGATCCGGATCGCCACCGACCCCCACCATCCACACCGCGCCGACGCCCTCGGCGGTCTCGCCGCCCCGGCCCGCGCCCGTCACTTCGGTGTCGCCTCCCGCGCCGAACTCCTCCTGCACCGCTCCGGCCCCCAGCACAAGATCCTCGACGACTACGACGACTACGGCGTCGAGGTGACCGGCTACCCGGCGGGCTGGTCGGTGGCCGCCGCCCGAGCCGCGATCACCGCCGGAACCCCCTTGCTCCTGCCTCTCCTCGATGACTTTGACCCTGCCGTGCGCATCGACGCCTCGTACGCTCTCGCCACCGCGGCCGACCCCGGCCATACGGTCCGAGCCGCGTTCGCCACCCGGTTCACCAAGGAGCAGGACCCCATGGTTCTGGCCGCCATGGTTCTCGCGACCGCAGAGACCACACGTGCCCACCCGCACCAGCCGGCCACCGCGTGGATCCGCGAGGTGTGGCAGGACCGGGCACAGGACCCCGAAGTCCGCCTTGCCGCCGCGATCGGCTGGCTCTGCCTCGTTGACGAACCCGCGCCCAACACCCTGCACACCATCGTCGACGCTTTGGCCACCGAAGAACGCGCCCGCGCCATGGAGGCCCTGCCCTGGATGGCCGCCGTCGGCGGCAACGAGCCGGGACTCCTGCGCTGCCTCCGCCGTATGCTCCACCCGGAACAGCCCGAGCCGTACAGCGACGACCCCTGGGCCCCGCAGCCCTGACCGACGAGTCGCCGGCCCCCGGCCACCTCGCCCGCACACCTGCTCGCGTTCTGTGCATCGCAGTTGACCGGCGGGACCAACTTCCCTGCTCAGTCACCGCCCCCAGTCCCCCATTTCCAGTAGTAGGTGGCCGAATCGGCGGCCGAAAGGCCACCAGAGGCCGCCTGCGGGCCTGTCAGGTGATAGCAGGTCGATCCATACCGGGCGTGCTGAGTTCGTCGACTGGCGGCGCCATTCTTGGCGTCGCTTTTCAGCGGTGATGCGTGAGTTGCCGGGTTGAGCCTTCGTCGGTGACCTGTCGCAGTGAAGGTTGAGCGATTCTCACCGAAGGCTGAGTGATCAACTCCAGCGACGCTGAAGCTCTGGCATGCCACTGCGCCACGCCGCCGCGATCAGCCCTGGCCGGACCGGGCCGGATGGGGCCGACGCTCGATTTCGCACCACCAGCAGGTGAATCTCACTAACCTCACCGCATGGCCTACTACCAACACCCCACAAGATCGGAACGACAACAGCCACTGAGAGCTCGTAACACGATCATGAGTCGGGCTTGTTGAGGCGTCGCCAGCAGATGAGGCTGCAGGCAAGGGAGACGAACGCGTCGTGGAGCTCGGTGCGGCGTTCCCATCGGACGGCGAGTCGTTTGAACTGGTGGAGCAGGGCGAAGGTCTGCTCCACGACGTAGCGGAGCTTGCCCATGCCCTTGATGTTCGGGGATCCCTTGCGGGAGATGACGGGCAGGATCCGGCGTTTACGCAGCTCTTCCCGGTTGGGGTTGGAGTCGTAGCCCTTGTCGCCGAGCAGGGCCTCAGGGCGCTTGCGGGGCCGGCCTGGGCGGCCCGCCACTGGTGGGATGCCGTCGACCAGGGCGAGGGTCTGGGTGACGTCGTTGACGTTCGCCGCGGTCGTGATGACCTTGAGCGGGGTGCCGCGTCCGTCGCAGATCAGGTGGTGTTTGCTGCCTGTCTTCCTCCGGTCGACCGGCGACGGACCGGTGTCGGCTCCCCCTTATTCGCGCGGATGTGGGAGCCGTCCACGCATGCCCTGGACCAGTCGAGCCGGCCGGCCGCGTTCAGCTCGGCGAGGAGGATGCGGTGCAGCTGGTCGAA
>NZ_JBGBPT010000121.1:0-20378 GCF_041106355.1 Streptomyces sp. BF23-19
CGCCGCACCCACCCTCGCTCCGGTACCCGCGCCCGCCCCGCACGCCCCCGCCCCGGCGGTGCCCGGCCGCCGTCGGGCCCGGGGCCGCGCCACCCCCGCCGAGACCCTCGGCGGGAACTGGCGGCGGATCGTGCCGCAGGCCCTCGTCGTCGCCTTCCTCGCGGGCGGCACCACGGCGTTCGTCGCCGCCGACAAGGCCGTACGGCTCACTGTGGACGGGGTCCCGCGCAACCTCCACACCTTCGCCGACGACATCGGCGAACTGCTCGCCGCCGAAGGCCTCGGCGTCGGCCCCCACGACCTTGTCGCCCCCGCCCCCGGCGAACCCCTCGCCGACGGCGAGGAGATCGTCGTCCGCTACGGCCGCCCCCTGCGCCTGACCCTCGACGGACAGCAGCGCCAGGTGTGGACCACCGCCCGCACCGTCGAGGGCGCCCTGCACCAGTTCGGCATCCGCGCCGAGGGCGCCCACCTCTCCGCACCCCGCACCGCCGCCGTCCCCCGCGCGGGCCTGGCCCTCAGCGTCCGCACCGAACGCAGCGTCACCTTCATGGCCGACGGCCGCGAACGCACCATCCGCACCAACGCCGCCACCGTCCAGGAAGCCCTCGACCAGGCCGGCATCACCCTCCAGGGCCAGGACACCACCTCCGTACCGCCCACCGACTTCCCGCGCGACGGCCAGACCGTCACCGTGCTCCGCATCACCGGCACCCGCGAGGTCCGCGAGGAGCGGATCCCGTACATGACCGAGAAGGTCGAGGACCCCACCCTGTTCGCCGGCACCGAGGTCGTCGAGCGGGCCGGCCGCCCCGGGGCGCGCAGGGTCACGTACAGCCTGCGCACCGTCAACGGGGTCCGGCAGAAGCCCCGGCCCATCGCCGACGAGGTCGTCCGCGACCCCGTCACCCAGCTGGTCAAGGTCGGCACCAGGGCGCTGCCGAGTTCCGTCTCCGGCGCCGACGGCCTCAACTGGGCGGCCCTCGCCCAGTGCGAGTCCGGCGGCCGCCCCGACGCCACCGACGCCTCCGGGACCTACGGCGGGCTGTACCAGTTCGACGTCCGCACCTGGCAGGGCCTCGGCGGCAGCGGTCGCCCGCAGGACGCCTCGGGCGCGGAACAGACGTACCGGGCGAAGAAGCTCTACGTGCAGCGGGGGGCGAGTCCGTGGCCGCACTGCGGCCGCAGGCTCACGTCGTAGCGGGCGCGGCGATCTGAGACGCTTTACCGGTGAGCACCGCAGAGCAGCAGCCCGAGAACACCGAGAACACCTCCCCCGCCGCGCCCGACGCCCTCCTCGGCCCGGCCGACATCAGGGAGCTGGCCGCCGCCCTCGGCGTACGCCCGACGAAGCAGAAGGGGCAGAACTTCGTCATCGACGCCAACACGGTGCGCCGGATCGTGCGCACCGCCGAGGTTCGCCCGGACGACGTGGTCGTCGAGGTCGGCCCGGGACTCGGCTCGTTGACGCTCGCGCTGCTGGAGGCCGCGGACCGGGTCGTCGCCGTCGAGATCGACGACATCCTGGCCGCCGCCCTGCCCGCCACCATCGAGGCCCGGATGCCCGCGAAGAAGGACCGCTTCGCGCTGGTCCACTCCGACGCGATGCTCGTGACCGAACTGCCCGGCCCGGCGCCGACCGCGCTCGTCGCGAACCTGCCGTACAACGTGGCCGTGCCCGTCCTGCTCACCATGCTCGACCGGTTCCCGACCATCGAGCGCACGCTGGTGATGGTGCAGGCTGAGGTCGCCGACCGGCTGGCCGCCGAGCCCGGCAACAAGGTCTACGGGGTGCCCTCCGTCAAGGCCAACTGGTACGCGCACGTCAAGCGGGCCGGCGCCATCGGCCGCAAGGTCTTCTGGCCCGCCCCGAACGTCGACTCCGGTCTCGTCTCGCTGGTGCGCCGCACCGAGCCCATCAAGACCACCGCCACCAAGGCCGAGGTCTTCGCGGTCGTCGACGCCGCCTTCGCCCAGCGCCGCAAGACGCTGCGCGCCGCGCTGGCCGGCTGGGCCGGCTCGGCGGCGGGCGCGGAGGCCGCCCTGGTCGCCGCCGGTGTCTCGCCGCAGGCCCGCGGGGAGTCCCTGACGGTCGAGGAGTTCGCGGCGATCGCCGAGCACAAGCCCGCGGCGGAGAGGCCCGCACTGTGAGCGCGACCCGCACGCCCGTGACCGTACGGGTCCCCGCGAAGGTCAACGTCCAGCTGGCGGTGGGCGCGGCCCGCCCCGACGGCTTCCACGACCTGGCCAACGTCTTCCTCGCCGTGTCGCTGTTCGACGAGGTGACGGCCACCCCGGCCGACACCCTGACCGTCACCTGCGAGGGTCCGGACGCCGACAAGGTCCCCCTGGACCGCACCAACCTCGCGGCGCGCGCCGCCGAGATCCTCGCGACCCGGGCCGGGATCGAACCCGCCGTCCACCTGCACATCGCGAAGAACATCCCGGTCGCGGGCGGCATGGCGGGCGGCAGCGCGGACGGCGCGGCGGCCCTGCTGGCCTGCGACACCCTGTGGGGCCTGAACACCCCGCTCGCCGAACTCCTCGACATCTGCGCGGAGCTCGGCAGCGACGTCCCCTTCAGCCTCGTCGGCGGGGCCGCGCTCGGCACCGGCCGCGGTGAACTGCTCACGCCGGTCGGGGCGGGGACGTTCCACTGGGTCTTCGCGGTGGCCGACGGCGGGCTGTCCACCCCGGCGGTGTTCCGCGAGTTCGACCGCCTCGCCGAGGCCGCCGGTACGGAGATCCCCGAGCCGCAGGCCTCCCCGGCGCTGCTGGCGGCGCTCGCCTCGGGTGACGCGGACGCGCTGGCCGCGGTACTGGCCAATGACCTCCAGCCGGCCGCGCTCTCCCTGCGACCCCAGCTCGCGCGGACGCTGGCCGCGGGCGTGGACGGTGGTGCGCTCGCCGCGCTGGTTTCCGGCTCGGGGCCGACGACGGCGTTCCTGTGCCGGGATGCGGAGTCCGCGGAGAAGGTCGCGGCGGCGCTGTCCGCGTCGGGCACCTGCCGGGCCACGCGGATCGCTTCCAGCCCCGCCCCGGGTGCCACGGTCCTGCCGTCCTGACCCTGCGGACCGGCTGCTGGGGCTCCGCCCCAGACCCCGCGCCTCAAACGCCGGCGAGGCTGAAATTGCAGCCCCGTACCCCCGCGCCTCAAACGCCGGCGAGGCTGAAATTGCAGCCCCGCCGGGCGCACATCCAGCCCCGCCGGCGATCGAGGCGCGGGGTTCGGGGCGGAGCCCCGGTCTTCGAGCCCCGCCGGCGATCGAGGCGCACCACCTGGGGCGGAGCCCCGGGGCGGTACTCAGGCCGGAGTTGAGTATCCGCACCCTGTCGGGAAACACCCGGCAGGGGACACCGTGGCCCCATGACAGCTAGCGCACGCGCCATGGCCGAGGCCACCCCCGCCGACCGCGACCGGTACGTCGACCTGCTGCGCGTCGCCTCGCTCGGCACCGTCATCGCCGGGCACTGGCTGATGGCCGCCGTCAGCGGCGACGGCATAGGGAATCTGCTCGCCCTCGTGCCCGCCCTCCAGGTGCTCACCTGGGGGCTGCAGATCATGCCCGTCTTCTTCTTCGTCGGCGGGTTCTCGCACGCCCTGTCCTACCGCTCCCTGGCCCGCCGCACCGACGGGCCCGTCTACGCCGCCTTCCTGCGCGCCCGGCTCCAGCGGCTGCTGCGCCCCACCCTCGTCTTCGTCCTGGTGTGGGCCGCGGTCGCGCTCGCCGTGCAACTCGCCGGGCACGGCGGCGGAACGCTGACCGGGGCCGCGCTGCGGCTCGTCACGCAGCCGCTGTGGTTCATCGGGATCTACCTCGCCATGGTCGCCTTCACCCCGCCGCTGCTGAAGCTGCACGAGCGCCACGGCTGGGCCGCCTTCGCGGCCCTGGCCGGGGCGGCCGCGCTGGTCGACGTACTGCGCTTCGCGCTCGGGGTCCCCTACGTGGAGTTCCTGAACTTCGCCTTCGTCTGGCTCGCGGTCCACCAGCTCGGCTTCCTGCGCGCCGACGGCCGCATCCGCAGGCCCGCCGTCCTCGCCGCCGCGGGACTCGCCGGCGCCGCCCTGCTGGTGGCGTACGGCCCGTACCCGCTGTCCATGGTCGGGATGCCCGGCGAGAAGGTCTCCAACATGGCCCCGCCCACCCTCGCCCTGCTGTGCCACGGCCTGTGGCTCGTCGGCGCCGTCCAGCTGGCGGCCGGGCCCGCCACCGCGTGGCTGCGCCGCCCGCGCGTCTGGCGCGGGGTGGTCGCGGCCAACGGCCTCGCCATGACCGCCTTCCTGTGGCACCTGACCGCGATGCTCGGTGTGTACGCGGCCCAGCTCGCCCTCGGCCTCGGCCTGCCGGCCCCCGCGACGGCCGCCTGGTGGGCGCAGGTCCCGGTACGGATGCTCGCCGCGGCTGCGCTGACGGGGGTCCTCGTCGCACTGTTCCGCCGCTTCGAGACGCCCCGGCCGAGCGCGCCCGCCCCCGCCCGGCGCACCGGCGGCCCCGTCGCCGCCCTCGGGATCACCCTGTGTCTGCTCGGCATCCTGGGCCTGTCCATGACCGGGCTCGGCGGCCTGCTCGACGGGCACAGCGCCGTGCTGATCGCCCTGCCCGTCACCGCGCCGGCCGCGATCGCGATGGCACTGGGCGGCTGGTATCTCGTAGAACGGTCTGCCCCGGCCCGGAGGGTTAGGCTGGGGGGCTGATCCACACCCTTTCCCTGGAGCGCGTCTGATGGCCGTCAATCTGGTCAATGTCGAGGCAGTCAGCAAGGTGTACGGCACACGTACCCTGCTGGACGGCATCTCACTCGGCGTGTCCGAGGGGGACCGGATCGGCGTGGTCGGCCGCAACGGAGACGGCAAGACCACCCTCATCCGGATGCTCGCCAAGCTGGAGGAGCCCGACACCGGCCGGGTCACCCAGTCCGGCGGCCTGCGCATGGGCGTCCTCACCCAGCACGACTCCCTCGACCCCCGGGCGACCATCCGTCACGAGATCATCCGGGACATGGCCGACCACGAGTGGGCCGGCAACGCCAAGATCCGTGACGTCCTCACCGGACTCTTCGGCGGCCTCGACCTGCCCGGCTTCGGCCAGGGCCTCGACACCGTCATCGGCCCGCTCTCCGGTGGTGAGCGCCGCCGGATCGCCCTCGCCCAGCTGCTCATCGCCGACCAGGACCTCCTGATCCTCGACGAGCCCACCAACCACCTCGACGTCGAGGGCATCTCCTGGCTGGCCAAGCACCTCCAGGAGCGCCGCTCCGCGCTCGTCTGCGTCACCCACGACCGCTGGTTCCTCGACCAGGTCTGCACCCGCATGTGGGACGTGCAGCGCGGTGACGTGCACGAGTACGAGGGCGGCTACAGCGACTACGTCTTCGCCCGCGCCGAGCGCGACCGCATCGCCGCTACGGAGGAGTCCAAGCGGCAGAACCTGATGCGCAAGGAGCTGGCCTGGCTGCGCCGCGGCGCCCCCGCGCGGACCTCCAAGCCCCGCTACCGCATCGAGGCCGCCAACGAACTGATCGCCGACGTGCCGCCGCCGCGCGACACCTCCGAGCTGATGAAGTTCGCCAATGCCCGCCTCGGCAAGACCGTCTTCGACCTCGAGGACGTCAGCGTCCACGCCGGCCCGAAGGAACTGCTCAAGCACCTCACCTGGCACCTGGGCCCCGGCGACCGCGTCGGCCTGGTCGGCGTCAACGGCGCCGGCAAGACCTCCCTGCTGCGCGCCCTCGCCGAGGCCGCCCGCACCCAGGGCGAGGTCCAGCCCGCCGCCGGCAAGATCATCGTCGGCAAGACCGTCAAGCTGGCCTACCTCTCCCAGGAGGTCGGCGAACTCGACCCGTCCCTGCGCGTCCTGGAGGCCGTCCAGCGCGTCCGTGACCGCGTCGACCTCGGCAAGGGCCGCGAGATGACGGCGGGCCAGCTCTGCGAGCAGTTCGGCTTCACCAAGGAGAAGCAGTGGACGCCGGTCGGTGACCTCTCCGGTGGTGAGCGCCGCCGCCTGCAGATCCTGCGCCTGCTGATGGACGAGCCCAACGTCCTGTTCCTCGACGAGCCCACCAACGACCTCGACATCGAGACCCTGACCCAGCTGGAGGACCTCCTCGACGGCTGGCCCGGCTCGATGATCGTCATCTCCCACGACCGGTTCTTCATCGAGCGCACCACCGACACGGTGATGGCGCTGCTCGGCGACGCGAGCCTGCGGATGCTGCCGCGCGGCCTGGACGAGTACCTGGAGCGCCGGCAGCGGATGATCGAGGCGGCCGCTCCGGCGCCCGTCCAGTCCACGGGCGCCGCCAAGTCCACCGCCTCGGGGGACTCGCGCGCCGCGAAGAAGGAACTCCAGAAGATCGAGCGGCAGCTGAACAAGCTGTCCGACCGTGAGGGCAACCTGCACGCCCAGATCGCCGAGAACTCCACCGACTACGACAAGGTGGCCAAGCTCGACGCGGAGCTGCGCGAACTCCTCTCGGACCGCGACGACTTGGAGATGCGCTGGCTGGAACTGGCCGAGGAGGCCTGAGCGGGTCCCGAGCGGGACCGGGCCGGTCACTTCCTCGCAGCGGGGGTGGACCGGCCCGGTGCGGGGGCGCCGGCAGTGGTAGAAAGGTCATCCTCCTCGACCTTCCCGATGCCGAAAGCGTGCGCTGATGACCGAGCTGCCCCAGCCGCCGAACCAGCCGCCGACACCTTCCGGTTACGGGCATCTGCCGGGTCCGCCGCAGCAGGGTCACGGATTCCCGCCGCCGGGTCACAACCCGTACGCGCAGCAGCCCGGGTACCCGCCGCAGCCGCCCACCGTGGTGCAGCAGCCGGTGGGTCCGGGTGGCTCCGGCTCCGGCTCCGGCATGACACCGAAGAAGAGGCCGGCGCTGCTGATCGCCGCGTCGGTGGCCGCCGTCCTCGTCCTCGGCGGCGTGGGCTACGTGGCCTTCTCCGGCGAGGACAAGGACCCGAAGCCGGTCGCGCAGGAGCCCACCGACGCCAAGCCCTCCGGTTCCCCTTCCGTGGACAAGGGCGACGGCAACGGAGCCGGCGGCGGTCAGCAGGCGGACCTGAACTCCGGCCGCAAGCAGGGCGAGGACAAGGTCCTGTGGCTCAAGACCACCAAGATCGACGGCCCCGGCATGGGCGTCGACGCCGCCGGTCAGTGGGTCATCGGCGACACCGTCGTCAAGAGTCTCTGGAAGAACCTCACCGGCTACTCGGTCACCGACGGCAAGGAGAAGTGGACACTTCCCTTCCCCGCCCAGATCTGTTCCGTCGCCTCGCAGACCACGGCCGAGGGTCGGACGGTCGTCATGTACCGCGACGGCGAGGGGGAGAACACCTCCTGCAACCAGCTGCGCGTGGTCGACCTCAAGACGGGCAAAGAGGTCTGGTCGAAGAAAGTGCCCAGTGAGGGGCTCTTCGACATCTTCACCAGTCCCACCCTGTCCATGGTCGGGGACACCGTCACCGTCAGCCGCGGCGGCACCGCCAGCGCCTTCAAGATCAGCAACGGTGACAAGCTCTTCGCGAACCCGCTGGGCGACGGCTGCAACCCGGACTCCTACGAGGCCGGCAACGGCAGGATGATCGCCCTCGCCACCTGCTCGGACGAGGACTCCACCGCCGAGGTCCACGGGATCGACCCCGTCACCGGCGCGAAGGGCTGGGCCTACCGGCTCCCCGCGAAGTTCAAGGTCACCAGCATCTACTCGGTGAACCCGACCGTCATCGACATCGGCGACGAAACGACGAAGCAGCGCTCCATCGTGGTCCTGGGACCCGACGGGAAGCAGACCGCCACCCTCGCGGGCGAAGGCGGCTTCACCGTCGGCTGCGGCGACACCGGCCTCTTCCGGTCCCTGGTGACCTGCCCCTCGGCCGTCGTCGACGGGAACACCCTCTACCTGCCCACCGCGGCGGGCACCGGCAAGACCAACGAGATCGTCGCCTTCGACCTCACCACCGGCAAGGACAAGTGGCGTGTCCCGGCGGGGGACAAGCGCACGCTCACCCCGCTCAAGGCCGTGAACGGCGCGCTCATCGCCTATCGGAAGGCCGAGGAGGAGCAGGGCGGCGAGGTCCTCTCCGTCCCGGCCGCCGGTGGCACCCCGACCGCGCTGCTGCGCCACCCCTCGGGCCCCGCCGCCCCGATCGAGAGGACCTTCACCCTCCCGAAGCTGGACTACGTGGACGGACGGTTCTTCATCTCCTCCACCCACCTGCGGGCCCAGGGTCAGGACGAGAAGCTCCTGATGGTCTTCGGTAAGTGAGGACCCGTCGGGCCCGGTGCGGTCAGGCCCGGCGAACTCCTCCCGGGCCGCCAGGATTTGGTGGCGCACCGAGGCGAGAGGCCGGGGGCGGCCTGGATTCCGCCGGTCCTCGGGGGCAACTGGCCGGATAACGGCGGCGTCACGGGCCGGTCCTCCCTTGGGAACAGGGGACGGACCGGCCCGATGTATGAGCGCTGTCAGTGATAGAAAGGTCATCCTCCCCGACCTTCCCGATGCGAAAGCGTGCGCTGATGACCGAGCTGCCCCAGCCGCCGAACCAGCCACCGAACCAGCCGCCGACGCCTTCCGGGTACGGGCACCTGCCGGGTCCGCCGCAGCAGGGTTACGGATTCCCGCCGCCGGGCGAGAACCCGTACGCGCAGCAGCCCGGGTACCCGCCGCAGCCGCCCACCGTGACGCAGCAGCCGGTGGGCCCGGGTGGCCCCGGCAGCTCCGGCCCGGGCACGGCGCCGAAGAAGAAGCGGACGCTGCTGATCGCCGCGTCGGTGGCCGCCGTCCTCGTCCTCGGCGGCGTGGGCTACGTGGCCTTCTCCGGCGAGGACAAGGACCCGAAGCCGGTCGCGCAGGAGCCCACCGACGCCAAGCCCTCGGGCTCTCCCACCCTCGACAAGGGCGACGGCGACGGGAATGGCAAGGGCAGCGACATCCCGACCGACCTCAACGCGGGCCGCAAGCCGGGCGAGGACAAGGCGCTCTGGCTGAACACCGTCAAGATGGAGGGCCCGGGATCCGGTATCCCGGCCAAGGGCCTGTGGGTCGTCGGCGACGCCGTCGTCAAGACCGTCGACAAGTCCGTCATCGGCTACGGGGTGAGCGATGGCAAGGAGAAGTGGAAGATCGACCTCCGCACGGAGATCTGCGGACTCACCGGTCAGACCAGCCCCGACGGCAAGACCGTCATGGTCGTCAAGAACGCCGACGGCTCCAACTGCAACCAGATGAAGCTCATCGACCTCAAGACCGGCAAGGAGGGCTGGACGAAGGAGCTCGCCATGGAGGGGCTGTTCAAGACCGCCTCCTCCACCACGGTCACCCTCAACGGCGACATTTTCGCCCTCGCCTGGATGGGGGGCCAGAGCGCCCACCGCCTGAGCACCGGCGACAAGCTCTTCTCCGACGCCGGCCCCGAGGGCTGCAAGCCCATGAACTACGCCGCGGGCAACAACAAGATGATCGCCGTGGCCCTCTGCATGGACGCCGACCGGACCATCGAGATCCAGGACGCCGACCTGAACACCGGCAAGAAGACCTGGAGCTACCGCCTGCCCAAGGGCTACCAGGTCAACGCCGTCTACTCGGTCAGCCCCACCGTCATCGACGCCGGCAACCGCGACACCAAGCAGCGGGCCATCCTCGTCCTCGACGAGAAGGGGCAGAAGCGCAACACGCTCTCCGGTGACGGCAACTTCGTGGTCAACTGCGGCGGTTCCAGCTCCAGCGACGGCCTCCAGCACTGCGGGAAGTCCGCGGTCGACGCGGACACCGTCTACCTCGCCGCCGGGGACGAGTCCACCGGCGGCGAGATCGTCGCCTTCGACCTCGGCACGGGCAAGGTCAAGTGGCGCGCCAAGGCAGGTGACAAGAAGGTCCTCGCCCCGCTCGAGGCCGCGAACGGCCGGCTGACCGCCTACCGCACCGATCCCCTCGGCGGGGCCGGCGAGATCGTCTCGTTCCCGGCCGGCGGAGGCGAGCCCACGACGCTGCTGAAGCTCCCCTCGGGCACCTCCGCACGGATCGAATCCTCCTTCCTGTCTTCCCAGAGCGCCGCTTATGTGGACGGGCGGTTCTTCCTCTCCGTCACCCGGCTGGTGGGCGACAACAAGGACGAGAAGCTCCTGATGGCCTTCGGCAAGTGAAAACGCGTCCAACGACCCGCCCACCGAGAGGCAACAGCAACCGATGAGTATCCCGCCGCCCCCCAGCCAGCCGCCGTCCGGCGGCTTCGGAGCCCCGCAGGACCCGCCGCCGGGCGGATTCGGCGCGCCCGTGCCGCCGCCCGGACCGGCCGCGCCGCAGGCCGGGCCCCCACAGCAGCCGCCGGCCGGGCAGCCCGCGTACGGGTACCCGCAGACCGGGCCCGGCTACGGCTACCCGCAGCAGCCCGGCACCCCGCCGCCGTTCGGCGCCCCGGGCGCCCCCGGCGCGCCCGTGGCCGCCCCGCAGCCCCCGGCCCCGGCCGCGGGCTCCGGCAACGCCAAGCGCACCCAGCTGACGATCGTCGGCGCGGCCGTCCTGGCCTGCGTCCTCATCGTCGGCGGCGGCCTCTGGTACACCTCCGGCGACAGCGGCGGTGGAGACAAGGTCGACAGCAACCCGAGCGCCTCCCCGGGCAACGACAAGCCCCAGGACTACGTGCCCGGCACCGAGAAGGCGCCCGGCAACCCGAAGTCGAAGCCGCTCCTCAACCAGCCGAGCCCGGTGCCGGCCGATGTCGCCAGCGTCGCCGGCTCCTGGGTGACCGAGACCACCTACATCAAGTCCGACCTGTCGAAGGTCGTCGGCTACAACCTCGTCGACGGCGGCAAGAAGTGGGAGCTGCCCCTGCCCGGCGAGCTCTGCGGCGCCACCAAGCACGTCAGCGAGAAGAAGGCGGCGGTCCTCTTCAAGGCCGCCCAGCCGACGCCCGAGAACAAGTACGTCCAGTGCACCGAGGTCGGCGTCATCGACCTGGAGAGCGGCAAGCTGCTCTGGTCCGGCAACGCGAAGAGCGCCACCGGCGGTGACAAGCCCGTCACGTTCAACACCATCACCCTCAGCGGCCAGACCGTCGCCGCGGCCGGCATCTCCGCGGGCGGCGCCGCCTGGAACCTCGCCGACGGCAAGTCCCTGTGGCTGCCCAAGGTCGACGGCGAGAGCTGCCGCGACGTGGGCTACGGCGGCGGCGAGGCCCTCGCCGCCATCCGCAAGTGCGGCCAGAGCCCCAACTACACGCTGTACGGACAGCTCCTCGACCCGACCACGGGCGCGCCCACCGTCTCGTACAAGCTCTCCCCGGGCATCGAGGACGCGTACATCGTCTCCACCAAGCCCCTGATCGTGGGGGCCGACGTCGGCAAGACCGCGAAGAACGCCACCGGCGTCAGCGACCTCTTCGTCGTCGACCCCAAGGGCGAGCTGAAGGCCCGTATCCCGCTCGCCTCCGGAGACTTCGGCGCCAAGTGCAGCTCCGAGGTCGAGCGGTGCATGAACATGGTGGTCGGCAACGGCAGGATCTACCTGCCGTCGTACGAACACCAGGGCCAGGCCTCCAGCTCCCGCACCAACGAGCTGCTCTCCTTCGACCTGGAGACCGGCAAGCAGACCACCGACCGCGCCGACGCGGGCGAGCGGTACACGATCTTCCCGCTGCGCATGGACGGGTCGAACATCATCGCCTACAAGCGGCCCCCGTACGACAAGGGCGGTCAGATCGTCAGCATCGACAGCAGGACGATGAAGGAAACCCTCCTCATGGAGAACCCGGCGGACAAGGCGAGCCAGCGCGCCGAGACCGGCTTCTCGCCCGAGTACTCCGAGTACCGCTACCACAACGGGAAGTTCTTCCTCTCCCGCACGATGGTCAGCAAGCCGTACTCGGACAAGGCCGACCCGGAGTACCTCTTCGTCTCCTTCTCCGCGAGCTGACGCACACCGCGCCCGGTTCGCCACCACGCCGCGGAAGCCCCCGAACGGTCCGCACCGATCGGGGGCTTCTGCGCGGTATCCCCCTCGCACCGTCGAACAAGCGTGTAGCTTGCCGGGTCAGAAGGGTGGGGGGTGGTTCCTCGATGGGCGTACGGGTCGTGGTCGTGGACGAGCACCGGCTGCTGGCCGAGGCACTCGCCTCTGCCCTGAAGCTGCGCGGCCACCGGGTACTGGCCGCCGCCGCTCCGGCGGCGGGCGCCGCCGAGCTGGTCATCAGCCGTGCGCCGGAGGTCTGTCTGTTCGGCACCGCCACCCCCGCCGAGCCCGGCGTCTTCGAGCCCGTCGTGCGCATCAAGCGGGAGCGCCCGCAGATCGCCGTGGTCGTCCTCGGCCCCGTGCCCAGCCCGCGCGGGATCGCGGCCGCCTTCGCGGCCGGCGCCTCGGGGTACGTACGCCACGACGAGCGCATCGAGGGCGTGGAGCGGGCCCTGGCCAAGGCCAGGGCGGGGGAGGTGGCGATCGCCCCGCAGCTGCTGCAGGGAGCCTTCGCGGAGCTCCTGAACCCCGCCGCCCAGCCCGACGACGAGGGCAGTCGGCTGCTGCGGCTGCTCACCCCGCGCGAGGTGGAGGTGCTCGTGCGGGTCGCGGAGGGCGAGGACACCCGGCTGATCGCCGCGGGCATGGAGATCGCCCCGAGCACCGCCCGTACGCACGTGCAGCGGGTGTTGATGAAGCTGGGCGTGGGGTCGCGGCTGGAGGCGGCCGCGCTGGCCGCCCGCACCGGTCTGCTGGACCGGGCACTGCCCACGCTGCCGGCCGCCGCCGCGCGCGACTGACGTACCGGCCGGTCCGGCCGCCCGATTTCCCCGTGGGCGCGGAATCGGGTAAGCCAGTGTCCAAGCACGCGCACGTACCCGCGCGCGCTCCCCCGCGAGAGGCAGTAGGCGAGTGAGCAAGTACCTGGTAACCGGTGGCGCAGGATACGTCGGCAGCGTGGTCGCGGCCCACCTTCTGGAGGCCGGCCACGAGGTCACCGTCCTCGACGACCTGAGCACGGGCTTTCGCGTAGGGGTCCCGGAGGGCGCCACCTTCATCGAGGGCCGGATCCAGGACGCGGCCCGCCACGTGGACTCCTCCTACGAGGCAGTGCTGCACTTCGCGGCCTCCTCGCAGGTGGGCGAGTCCGTGGTGAACCCGGGCAAGTACTGGGAGAACAACGTCGGCGGGACGCTCGCCCTGCTGGCCGCGATGCGCGGGGCGGGCGTGCGCAAGCTGGTGTTCTCCTCCACCGCCGCCACCTACGGGGAGCCGACGGAGGGCCTGCTCACGGAGGCCTCGGTGACCGCGCCGACCAACCCGTACGGCGCCTCGAAGCTGGCCGTCGACCACATGATCGCGGGGGAGTGCGTGGCGCACGGCCTGGCCGCGGTGTCCCTGCGCTACTTCAACGTGGCCGGCGCCTACGGCGCGTTCGGCGAGCGGCACACCCCCGAGACGCACCTGATCCCGCTGGTCCTCCAGGTCGCGCTGGGCGAGCGCGAGTCGATCTCGGTGTTCGGCGAGGACTACCCGACCCCGGACGGCACCTGCGTACGCGACTACATCCACGTCGCCGACCTGGCGGAGGCCCACCTGGCCGCCCTGCGGGCCGCCACCGGCGGGGAGCACCTGATCTGCAACCTGGGCAACGGCAACGGGTTCTCGGTCCGCGAGGTCGTCGAGACCGTCCGCAAGGTCACCGGCCGGGACATCCCCGAGGTGGTCGCGCCGCGCCGGGCCGGCGACCCGGCGATGCTCGTCGCCTCCGCGCGCACGGCCCACGAGCGCCTCGGCTGGACCCCGAGCCGCTCGGACCTCACCGGGATCATCACGGACGCGTGGAACTTCGCGCGTACCCACTCCTCCTGAACCTCCCGGAGCACCCGGACCTCCGGTATCCGTGGGGACCTCCCCGCTTCCGCACGCCCCCCGCACCCCGATCGGTGCGGGGGGCGTGTGCGTGTCGGCCGTGCGCTGCGCACGGGCGCTGTGCGCGGGCGCCCGGCGTGCACACGCCGGGTGAAATGCCCCCCGTGCAACTGCCCGGGGCACACGCCGGTACCGAAGCCGCCATCAGGACCTTCAGGGCAGGCGATTTCAAGCCACCGCAAAGCCGGTTCGCAGCGCCCGCGCCGGAAAATCCCTGGGAAAACTTCTGCTATTCGGCCAACCGTCGGACGCCCCCGGCCCTACGCTGATGCGTGACACCGGTGGGGGCCGGTGTTGATTCAGGGGTCGAGACAAGTCGGGTACGTCGTCCGGTCCGGGGTAATGCAGAGATGTCACGGCGGCGGCCGGGGCAGCTGCGGATCACCCGGTCCGGGCGCCGTACCCGCCGTCGTCCGTTCCCCTACCCTTGGGGGTTTTGTGGTTCGTATCCGGGTTCTCGTCGTCGACGATCACCGCATCTTCGCCGAATCGCTCGCAGCCGCGCTCGCGGCCGAGCCGGACGTGGACGTGTCCGCGGCCGGCAGCGGCCCCGCCGCGCTGCGTTGTCTCGAACGCGCGGCGGCCGAGGGCCGTCGCTTCGACGTCCTGCTGGTCGACGCCGATCTCGGCGCGGCCCCGGGGGCCGTGCCCGCCCAGCGGGAGTCCGGCTCCGGGCCGCCGCCGGCCGGCTCGGACGGGATCGCGCTGGTCGCAGGGGTGCGGGTGTCCCACCCCGGGGTCCGTACCGTCGTGCTCGCCGAGCGCGACGACCCCCGTCGGGCCGCCCTCGCGCTCCAGGCGGGCGCCTCGGGCTGGGTCGCGAAGGACTGCTCGCTCTCCCGGCTGCTGGCCGTGATCCGCGGGGTCCTGCGCGAGGAGACGCATCTGCCGCCCGCGCTGCTCACCGGGGTGCTCCGGGAACTGACCGCGGCGCGCAAGCACCGTACGGACAGCGAGCGGCTGGTGGAGTCGCTGACCCCGCGTGAACACGAGGTGCTGCGCTGCATGGTGGCGGGGCTGGGCCGCAAGGACGTCGCGGCGCGGCTGTTCCTGTCCCCGCACACGGTCCGCACCCACATGCAGAACGTGCTGGGCAAGCTCGGGGTGCACTCCACGCTGGCCGCGGTGGCCCTGGCCCGGCGGGCCGGCGTACGACCGGCCGACCTAGCCGGGGATGTTGTCGAACGGAGCGGTCAACTGGCGTAGCAGCCCGGCGAGATCGCCGCGCTGGCTCTGCGAGAGCTGGGCCAGGATCGCCCGTTCCTGGGCCAGCAGCCCGGCGAGGGCCTGGTCGGCGCGGTCCCGGCCCTCGGGGGTGAGCCGCACCAGGACCCCCCGGCGGTCGCTGGGGTCCGGGAGCCGTTCGACGAGGCCCTTCTTGGCGAGCCGGTCGATGCGGTTGGTCATGGTGCCGGAGGTGACCAGGGTCTGGGTCAACAACTGGCCGGGGGAGAGCTGGTAGGGGGCGCCGGCGCGGCGCAGCGACGTCAGGACGTCGAACTCCCAGGGCTCCAGGCCGTGCTCGGAGAAGGCCAGCCTGCGGGCGCGGTCGAGATGGCGCGCGAGCCTGCTGACGCGGCTCAGTACCTCGAGCGGTTCCACGTCGAGGTCAGGGCGCTCCCGCCGCCATGCCGCCACCAGTCGGTCGACCTCGTCCTCCATGCCGATCAGTGTAAGGGGTCTGTCGATGTGAAGTCTCTTCATACCGAGTATCTTGATCACGAGTATCTTGACATCGAGATATAAATGGAGCGAGCATGGGGCATGGAGGGGGCCGGAACGGATTCCGCTTCCGATCGCCCCGCCAGCAGGGAGGCTCGAACATGTATTCCGATACCGCGCGCGCCGGGACCCCCACGTCCACCGCGCCATCCGCCCCCACCTGGGATCCCCAGCAGTACCTTCGGCACTCGGGCCACCGCACACGGCCCTTCCTCGACCTGCTCACCCGCATACCCGAGCTCCCCCACCGTCCCGCCCGTATCGCCGACCTCGGCTGCGGCCCCGGCAACGTCACCACCCTCCTCGCCGAGCGTTGGCCCGAGGCCCGCATCACCGGCTTCGACCTCTCCCCGGAGATGCTCCACCGCGCCACCGAGGAGTACGCCGGGCCCACCCCCGGCGGCGGCAGCCTCGACTTCCGCCACGGCGACCTCGCCACCTGGCTCCCCGAGGAGCCCTACGACCTGATCGTCTCCAACGCCGCCCTCCAGTGGGTCCCCGGCCACCCCGGCTCCTTCGGGGCCTGGATCAACGGCCTGCGCCCCGGTGGCACGTTCGCCTTCCAGATCCCCGGCAATTTCACGGCCCCCAGCCACGCCCTGCTCGCCGAGCAGTGCGACACCCCGCGCTGGCGGGCCCGGCTCGCCGGTCACGGCGCCCGCTACATCCATCTCCTCGAACCCGCCGAATACCTCGCCCGGTTCACCGAGCTCGGCTGCGCCGCCGACATCTGGGAGACCACCTACCACCAGCTGCTCCAGGGCCCCGACCCCGTCCTCGACTGGGTCAAGGGCACCGCTCTGCGGCCCGTCCTCACCGCCCTCGGCGAGGACCGCGACGCCGTGGACGCCTTCCTCACCGAATACCGTGACCGGCTCCGCGCGGCCTATCCGACCGGCCCGCGCGGCACCGTCTTCCCGTTCCGCCGCATCTTCGCCGTAGCCCGCAAGGAGGCATGACCGTGCTGACCGCAGTCGACCACGTGCAACTCGCCGCGCCGCCGGACTCGGAGGACCGGCTCCGCGCGTACTACACGGACGTCCTCGGCATGACCGAGATCCCCAAGCCGCCCGTGCTCGCCGCCCGCGGGGGCTGCTGGTTCGCCGCCGGACCCGTCCAGCTGCATCTCGGCGTCGAGGAGGACTTCCGGCCCGCCCGCAAGGCCCATCCGGGGCTCCGGGTGACCGACATCGAGGCGTACGCGAGCAGACTGCGGGAGCGGGGGGCCAAGGTGGTCTGGGACGACGACCTGCCGGGCCACCGCCGCTTCTACTCCGAGGACCCTGTCGGCAACCGGCTCGAATTCCTGGAACGGCACCGCCCCGAACCGGCGGCACTGGAACCTTGCGCATAGGACGTACCGCCCGGCACCACACGACGGCGCCCCGTCACCGGAGATCCGGTGACGGGGCGCCGTCGTGGTGTTCGGTGCGGGTGCGGGTGCGGGTGCCGGTGCCGCGCGTACCGCGGGTCAGTTCTTGCGCCGGCCCACCAGCTGCGGCTTCGACTCCAGCCCGTCCAGCCCGTGCCAGGCCAGATTCACCAGGTGCGCCGCCACCTCGGCCTTCTTGGGCTTGCGCACGTCCAGCCACCACTGCCCGGTCAGCGCCACCATCCCGACCAGCGCCTGCGCGTACAGCGGGGCCAGCTTGGGGTCAAAGCCCCGCGCCTTGAACTCCAGACCCAGGATGTCCTCGACCTGCGTGGCGATGTCGCTGATCAGCGAGGCGAAGGTGCCGGTCGACTGGGCGACCGGGGAATCGCGGACGAGGATCCGGAAGCCGTCCGTGTACGACTCGATGTAGTCCAGCAGCGCGAAGGCCGCCTGCTCCAGCAGCTCCCGCGGGTGCCCGGCCGTCAGCGCCCCCGTCACCCCGTCCAGCAGCTGGCGCATCTCCCGGTCCACGACGACCGCGTAGAGGCCCTCCTTGCCGCCGAAGTGCTCGTACACCACCGGCTTGGACACCCCGGCCTTCGCCGCGATCTCCTCCACCGAGGTGCCTTCGAAGCCCTTCTCGGCGAACAGCGTCCGGCCGATGTCCAGCAGTTGCTGGCGCCGCTCCGCGCCCGTCATTCGAACCCGGCGGCCGCGCCTGGGCTTGTCGCTGCTGGTATTACCGCCGTCGATCGCCACGCCCCCCATCATGCCGCGTTCGACTCGATTTCCCTGCGCCGGGCGTCGACGCGGGCCGCCGACGGCCAGCGGACGTCCGTCGCCCATCCCAGCTGCTCGAACCAGCGGATCAGGCGTGCGCTGGAGTCGACCTGGCCGCGCAGCACGCCGTGGCGCGCCGAGGTCGGGTCGGCGTGGTGCAGGTTGTGCCAGGACTCGCCGCACGAGAGCACCGCCAGCCACCACACGTTGCCACTGCGGTCCCGGGACTTGAACGGCCGCTTGCCCACCGCGTGGCAGATCGAGTTGATCGACCAGGTCACGTGGTGCAGCAGCGCGACCCGGACCAGGGAGCCCCAGAAGAACGCCGTGAACGCGCCCCACCAGGACATCGTCACCAGACCGCCGACCAGCGGCGGGATCGCCAGGGAGAACATCGTCCAGAAGACGAAGTCCCGCGAGATCCGGCGGATCGCCGGGTCCTTGATCAGGTCGGGGGCGTACTTCTGCTGATCGGTCTGCTCCTCGTCGAAGAGCCAGCCGATGTGCGCCCACCACAACCCCTTCATCAGGGCGGGCAGCGTCTCCCCGAACCGCCACGGCGAATGCGGGTCACCCTCGTGGTCCGAGAACTTGTGGTGCTTTCGGTGGTCCGCCACCCAACGCACGAGCGGCCCCTCCACCGCCATCGACCCCATCACCGCGAGCACGATCCGCAGCGGCCGCTTGGCCTTGAAGGAACCGTGCGTGAAGTAGCGGTGGAAACCGATGGTGATCCCGTGGCAGGCCAGGAAGTACATGAACACCATCAGGCCCAGGTCCAGCCAGCTCACCCCCCAGCCCCAGGCCAGCGGCACCGCCGCCAGCAGGGCCACGAAGGGCACGGTGATGAACAGCAGCAGAGCGATCTGCTCGATGGAGCGCTTGTTCTCGCCGCCCAGTGTCGCGGACGGCTCGGACGTGTCGGAGGGCGCGGAGGCACCCTCGATCAGATCGGGACTGGTGGTCATGGGTGTCCCCTGGGGGGTGAGAGAAGTCGGAGGGCTCCCGGGTCACGAACCCTACGGACCCGTAACCTACGGCATCGTAAGTATGGCAAAGCCGGATGCGCAGGCAAGAGGGGCAGCGCCAGGAGGAGGAGCGCACGCGAGGTGTTCACGCGCCGCCTGATGAGACGTTTGTCCAGGCACACGCATGGGACACCTATCCTGGGTCCCGTCGGACAGCGCGGTCCGCACGGGCAGCCCGAGCTGCGCATCAGGAGCGGAGATCCCGCCCCCGGACCGAGTCCGGGGAAGGCATCACCGCACGTCGCCGGGAGCCCACCGCCCAGTAGCGCTCGAACACTGCAAGGAGCCGCACCTGTGAGCAGTGCTGACCAGGCCCCCCAGGGCCAGGCCCCCGTCACCCCGGCCGACACCGCCAACGCGGAACTGCGCGCGGACATCCGCCGCCTCGGCGACCTCCTCGGGGAGACCCTCGTACGCCAGGAGGGCCAGGACCTCCTCGACCTCGTCGAGCGCGTCCGCGCCCTCACCCGCACCGACGGCGAGGCCGCCGCCGCCCTGCTCGGCGACACCGACCTGGAGACCGCCGCCAAGCTCGTGCGCGCCTTCTCCACCTACTTCCACCTCGCCAACGTCACCGAGCAGGTGCACCGCGGCAAGGAACTGCGCGCCCACCGTGCCGCCGAGGGCGGGCTCCTCGCCCGTACGGCCGACATGCTGAAGGACGCCGACCCCGAACACCTGCGCGAGACGGTCAAGAACCTCAACGTCCGCCCGGTCTTCACCGCGCACCCCACCGAGGCGGCCCGCCGCAGCGTCCTCAACAAGCTGCGCCGCATCGCCACCCTGCTGGAGGAGCCCGTCACCGGCGCTGGCGACCGCCGCCGCCACGACCTGCGCCTCGCGGAGAACATCGACCTCGTCTGGCAGACCGACGAGCTGCGGGTGGTGCGCCCGGAGCCCGCCGACGAGGCCCGCAACGCCATCTACTACCTCGACGAGCTGCACGCCGGAGCCGTCGGCGACGTCCTCGAAGACCTCGCCGCCGAGCTCCAGCGCGTCGGCGTCGAGATCCCCGCCGGCACCCGCCCGCTGACCTTCGGCACCTGGATCGGCGGCGACCGCGACGGCAACCCCAACGTCACCCCCGAGGTCACCCGCGACGTGCTGATCCTCCAGCACGAGCACGGCATCACCGACGCCCTGGAACTCATCGACTACCTGCGCGGACTCCTCTCCAACTCCATCCGCTACACCGGAGCCACCGAGGAACTCCTCGCCTCCCTCCAGGCCGACCTGGAGCGCCTCCCCGAGATCAGCCCGCGCTACAAGCGGCTGAACGCCGAGGAGCCGTACCGCCTCAAGGCCACCTGCATCCGGCAGAAGCTCCTCAACACCCGCGAGCGCCTCGCCAAGGGCATCCCGCACGAGGAAGGCCGCGACTACCTCGGCACCGCCGAGCTGCTCACCGACCTCACCCTCATCCAGACCTCCCTGCGCGAACACCGCGGCGCGCTCTTCGCCGACGGCCGCATGGACCGCACCATCCGCACCCTGGCCGCCTTCGGCCTGCAGCTGGCGACGATGGACGTGCGCGAGCACGCCGACGCCCACCACCACGCGCTCGGCCAGCTCTTCGACCGGCTCGGCGAGGAGTC
>NZ_JBGBPT010000122.1:0-20374 GCF_041106355.1 Streptomyces sp. BF23-19
TCCAAGTATCGCGAGCGAGCAGGCAGCCGTGTGACAGCGATGCAGAATCTGAGGTCACAAGATCGTGTTACGAGCTCATAGTCCAATCCGAAATGCCGCACTCCGCTCGTGCGGCCGCAATGCTTCCGCTGAGCCACGCCGCGTTGCGGTGGGTTGAGTGGATCCCTCACCGGTGGGACAGCACCATCATCATCGGGAAGCCTTACGGCGCCGGGGGTAGGCGTATCCGACTGCGCCTGCTGCGGTCAGAGCCGCGGCGCCGCCAAGCAGCCAGGGAGCCGACCACCGGACCGCACTCGCCCGGGGTGTGACCACCGGGTCCTGGCAGCCCGGTGCGGCTGTGTCCACCACCCTGTAGCGGGCCCAGATCTTCGCCGACTTGCCCTGCTCGTTCCAGCGCACGACGTAGAGCCCCGGCTGTGCATCGCACCGGATCTGAACGACGGCCGATACCAGCTTCGCACCGTGCATCACCACCGACCGCGTGAAGGCGGGAGACGACAGAGTGACCTCCCCGTCGCTTGCCAGCGCGACGCCGTCCGAGGCCGTCATCCGCTCCCCGGGCCGCACGGAACGCACGTCCCACGGTGTCGCCGGCCATCCAATGTCCTCGGGCCAGTGCTCTTCCTGGGACACCGGCGGCAGTTCCGCCACCCGCCGTTCGCACGCCTCCCGTTCCGCCGCTTCAACTGGGGCCACCCGCACGCTCCCCCACAGGTGGTCGATCCCGGGCACGTTTTCTTCGCCCGCGGGTGAGGCGAACCGCACCTGGTAGGAACCGGCGGCGGCCGTGCAGGAGACCGTCACGACTGCCGTGAGGAGCCGGTCGTCCATGCGCAGGGTGCCTTCCGCCGCGAAGGCGGGGGAGACCACCCGGACACCGTTCCGGGCGGCCCCGGAGACCATCGCCTTGGTCGAAATGCTGATCTGCTCCCCCGGCGTCACAGGCAGCTCCGCACCACTGGGCATGGGACGGGGCGGGTCCGCGGAAGGCGCCGCTAAGGCGCCGCCGCCTGACACCCCCGCCAGCAGCAGCGCCAGCGAGGTGGCCAGACCGACCCTCATCCAATTCACGCTCATTTGAACCCTTTTCATCTCCGTTGACGATCTTTCAAGCCGCTGCATAGTCTGCCCCCTCGTCGAACTGGCGGACTATTACGTCTCGTTTTCCGCGTTATCGCCTCGCTCAGGAAGTAAGTTCTTTGAGATCCAAATGGTTGACCACACTCGCCCTCAGCATCACGACCGTCGTACTCGCCAGCCCTGCCGCTATGGCCTCGGGCACTCCGACCCCGACCGCTTCGATACCGGTCTCCCCTTCCTCCTCCCCCTCCTTACCCCGGCCCCCAGCGGCATCTCCACCGCAGACCACGCCGTTACCCTCGGCGTCGCCCCCCGAGCCGCTCTCCCGTCGGCTTCCCCTTCTCCAACCCGCTCCGTCTCCGCCGAAGAGGAGTACTGGACCGCTGAACGGATGGCCCAGGCCCAGCCCGTGGACGCACAGGCAGTGAAGCCGTCCCCAGGCTCATCCTCGCCCTCGGCCCGAGACTCGGCCGGCGCCCCCGCAGGCACCCCCGAGGCGAGGCACTTCGACGGGCTGCCCATGGTCGGAACGTTCTTCTTCGACGGCCAGGCCCTCAACGGCAAGAGCACCTACTGCTCCGGGAGCGTCGTACGCAGCAAGGGCAAGAACCTGGTGCTCACCGCAGGCCACTGCGCGAACGGCCTCAAGAACGCGACCCCCTGCATCTTCGTAACCGGATCACCGCCACCTCGTCCTCGATCCACTCCAGCACCCGCTCGATCGCGCGCTCGTGCGCGGCCTCGATCACCCGGCGGGTCTGCTCATCCCCCAGCGCCCACAGGAGGTAGATCGTCGGCTGCGGCCGGAAGACGAAGTCGACACCGGTCATCATCACCCGGCGTCCGAGGGCGCCGGCCTTGAACGCCTTCTTCGGGGATTCGCCCTTGGCGAGCAGGTCGGCCTCGATCCGCTCCGCGTACGGGTGCCGGCCCCGCTCGCCGAACAGGTTCCCCAACTGCGCCTCCGTGACCTCCTCACCCGGCGCGAGTCCGAGCACGGCCAGGCCGCGACCCATCCATCGTCCGACCGGGACGCCAGCCTGCTCCTGGGCCTCGCGCAACGGCGTACGGGCCGGGCGGCGGCCGTCACCGACCACGACCTGGCGCAGGTAGTAGCGGTACATCTGACCGGCCCGGACGACCCTGATATCCACTGTCATGGAGACCACGCCACACGGCTCTGACCTGCAAGAAAAGGCCGATCAGCGGCACGTCCCGCCAGGCGGGAGCAGCGGCCGAACTTTCTTCTCAGGCGCCCGCCAGGCGGGAACCGGCCCCGGACCGGAAGCGAATGTCATCGCTCTCCGGTCCCTGCCCCCACGCACCGGTGAGTCACCAATCCACTCAGCATCCCCCGGGCCGCACTCACCTGTGATTCACCACCGAACTCAATCAAGCGCGACCCAGCCCACCGGTGACCCGGGTTCGCGTGAACGGGTGGAGCGGACACCGGCCGTGGCCGTGCCATCCGGTCCGGCCGACGCGTCGAGGACCCGGCGGTGCTGAGCACGGGCTTACGGCGGGCTCTCGCAGCGCAGAGCCTCGGCGGGCACCGGGTCCACCGGCTCGGCCCCCCGTTCTGCTGACCGTCACGCTGGACGCGGCCCACGCCCAGGCCCTCGCCGTACTCCTCGCCGCCCGGCGTGAGCTCCCCCGCCAGGCGCCGGCTGCCGAGGACGAACTCCGGTGGGGCGCGGGGCCGGCCGAGACAGCTGCGGCGTCGCTCGTGGCGGCTCTGGCCGCCTACGGGTCCGGGACGTACGCCCGGGTCCTCGTCTCCGGGCAGGTCACTGCCGGGCTCACCCCGAGCGCCGCCCAGCAGGTGACTGATGCGCTGAACACCCGCCCGGTCTCCGCTGCCCTGTCATCGCGGGCAGCCCTCAACGGTCTCGGCATCGACAACGACTTCTCCGTCGACGATGTCGGCCTCAACCTTCACCTGGCTGAGCATGCGGCCAATTCGACGGATGGCGTCTTGCTGACGCTGAGCTTCCTCACCGCTGCGGACCTTGCGCGCGGCCTTGTCTTCCGTGGCGTTGTCGACTGCCTGCCGCGCCGTGTGCAGCAGCTGCCGCGCCGCATCCACCGGGCCTGTGCTCCGGTCGGACGCGGCACCCTGCGCGTGCTCCGCTTCGGCCCGTGGGCGGGCATGACGGCTTCGGGCGTAGTCGCAGTGCTCCATGGTGAAGAGCAGATCCCGATCGAGCCATCCTGAGCCGGTAATACGCTCGTCAGGGGAGTCGTCGGGCTGTTAGGAATGAGCGCCCGAGCCACGGGCGACAGGAAGCCAACCCAGGGGGGACTGGCATGAACTGGTTCATACCGGCCGTAGGCCGACGTGGCAGGACGTGGAGAACCATCCGGCCGATGGCCGTGACATCGCTGGTGCTCGGCCTGACCGCGGCCGTGCCGCAGAGCGCCGCGACCGCGGCGGATCCCGGGCCCCAGCCCGAGACCGCCGCGCTGCTCGATGCCGGGCGTGACTATCTGCAAAACCGTGCCGACCTCGTGACCACCTCGCCCAGCACGGCCCGCGCCGCGGGCGCCGCGGTCGCGATGACAGCACCGATGGCCGCGGACGCCCGGCAGGAGGAAGCCGCGCTCACCGAGCGGGGTGCTCTGCTGCAGGCCGTGAACGGGGGATACCGTGCGGCCGAGGTCTCCGTGACCCCCGACCACGTCTACGTCAACGGCGACCGGGCCGTCGTGGACCTCGTCGAGGACACCAAGCTGTACTTCCCCGAAGCCGCACCCGGCGAGCCGCAGTACGAGGAATACAGCCTGCCGCACACCCTCACCTACAGCCGGGACACCGCCACCGGTAGATGGCTGCTCAACAAGGATGTGCCGAAGATCGACCCGAACGGGCCGGCACCCACCACCCAGTTCGCCGAGCCTGCCCCGATCCCCTTCGAGGAACCGCCGACCAAGCCGAACCCCGGCGAGCAGGGCCCCAACCCGCCGGAACCTCCGCAGCCCGAACCGCCCAAGGGCGGTACGCCGGCCTCGACCATCGGCGGGCCGCCCGCCGGGACCGAGCCGAAGGCCCCGCAGGCTTCCGGTGCCGACGCACCCGCGCCGATGAGTGCGGCCGCCTCGTACAACTACACCGCCATGGCCAACTACGCGGACAGGTACTGGCGCAATCACAACGGCAGCTACCGCACCTACTCCAGTGACTGCACGAACTTCATCTCCCAGGCCATGAGGTCCGGGGGCTGGAACACCACCAGCGGCAGCTCGACGACCCGTGCGGACAACAGGAGGTGGTTCTACGCAAGCTTCTCCTGGACCACGAGCTACACCTGGGCGGGCGCGGAGAACTGGTGGTGGTTCGCCAGCCGCCACTCCGGCCGGACCTACATGCTGAGCAGCGTCTGGAGCCTGGGCACGGCCGACGTCCTCCAGGCAGACCGGAACCGCGACGACGTCGTTGACCACACGATGATCGTCACCGCCGTGGGGGGAAGCGAGCGCTACCTCACGTACCGATCGAACAGCACACACAACAGGAAGCTGAGCTCCCTGCTGGCCTCCAACCCGTACGCATGGTGGTACCCCCACCGTACGTGAGCCACGGCACGTGAGGAGAACACCATGAGATCACGAGCAACACGCAGGCTCGCACTGGCCGCAGCCGCTGCCCTACTCAGCGTTCTGGCGACCGCATGCACCGGGGATCCGGCCCCCAAGACCGGGGCCGGTTCCGAACGGGCAGCGGTGGACACCTACCTCACCGCCCTCAACGCACAGGATGCGAAGGCACTGAGCGCGCTCGCCCCTCCCGGCAACGACACGAAAGCCGAAGTGGACGAGCGGATCGGCCGGCTTGGCGGGCGCGAGCTGACAATCGGGCAGCTGGACCTCAAGCACGAATTCGGTCCGGACGTCGCCTCGGCCCACCTGACCGCCCAAGCCCAGGACGGCACGACGCACAACGAGATTCTGGGCCTGACCCGTACCGACGGACGCTGGTACATCACCATGGGACAGCACCCCGCGCCCCATAAGACACCGGCGGAAACGAAGCGCCCCTAACGCTCACTGCCCGCGGCCCTTCCACCAGGCCGCGGGCAGTGACCTGGCCCGGGAAACTCCCGCCGCCTGGCGGGTGAGCTCCCGCTCCGCCTTCCTGACGTCGTGACGGAGAAGAGATGCTGGCCGAGCAAGCGATGATCGCCGCCTGAGGGCTACTGTTAGACGACTCTCTGCGTGGTGATGAGGAGGGGTGACGGCGACACTCCCGTTGCACACGGGCTGTGGCGGTGTTGGGGGTCTGGCTGTCTCTTCGTGTGCGACGACACGGTGAACACGAGCGGGTCGGGTCGTCGACGTGTCCGGCTACCAGGTCATTGACCCGAGTACGGCCCGGCTGTGGAGTCCGGGCGTCGCTCATTCGGGGCCGGTCAGTTGCCGATGGTGGCGGCGAGGGCGATGCAGGCGATCATTCCCACGGTGCAGCCATCGGCGACCCATGCCCGGGTAATGCGTCGGACCGTACGGGAGTCCCCGCGCAGGTCCCTCCGTTCCGAGAGCCCGGCCTTGATCTGGGACACGGTCCGGTCGGTGGAACCGACGAAGTGATCGACGAGCGACCCGCCGAACCCGAAGGCGCCGATCTCGACGGCCTGCAAGGTAGTGATGATCAGGTTGCCACCATTATCCGCTGCCACGCTGGCCACGTATCGGTAGGGAATGTCATGGGTGAACACCGGATTCACCACAGTCAGGACCTTCTCGCTGAGCACGATTCGGGACCCTGTGATCCGCCGGATGAAGGCGATCCCGCCCAGCATCACTGCCATGACAGTGAGTGCGTCCGCGTCAGGTCCGCCGCCTGCCATGCTCACCCAGGCGTCGAGGATGAACCCTCCGAGCAACACGGTGAACAGCAGTGACAGGAAGACGAAGGACTTCCGGCGCAGCACCCTCCGGCCTTTTCTACGCACGGGGCCCCTTCTTTGACGGATCCCGGCCGCCACCTGAGCTCTGGGCCGGGCTTTGCAGTCTGTGTTGCCCTTTCTAGCAGCCGTCCGGCCGCTGGTCATTGGGAATGACCAGGACCGCTACGCGGTCTGAGTGCCCTTGGACGAGGTCGTGGTGGGTCACGCTTGGCCGTCTTGAGCAACATGATCCTTTGGTGTTTGGGCAGGCTCGCGGTACTTCGTCGTACTCGGAGCGGGAGCACATCGTGCTCTGCGGAGGCTGTCGGGTGCTGATCGTCGACAACGACGTCCTGCTGGTGGAGAGGCAGCTGCGGCAAGGCTGGCTGAGCTGTCCGTCATGCGCGGCGGTCCTGGCGCCGTGGGGTCATGGCCGGCCGCGGTCGATCCGGGGTGATCTGGGAGCCCGGTTGTTTCTGCGGCCGCGCCGTACGCGGTGCTCGGGCTGCAAGGTCACCCACGTGCTGCTGGCGGAGGCACTCTGGCCGCGGCGGGCGGATGCAGCCGAGGTCATCGGGGCGGGTCTGGAGATAGCCGCGTTGGGCATGGGGCACCGCCAGGTCGCCGTCTGTCTGGGCCTGGCCGAGGGCACGGTCCGTGGCTGGCTGCGGGCGTTCGCCAGGCGAGCCAAGGACGTGCGCCGGCACTTCACCGTCGCTCTGGTCGCGCTCGCGGACGACCCGGTGATGCCGAATGCGGCGCCGTCGACGCTCGCCGACGCCGTCGCGGTCGTCGCGGCGACCCATCGGGCGGCCGCGACGAGTGGCCGGGCATGCTCACGGTGTCGCGATGGGAGTTCGCCGGCAGGGCAATAGGCGGCAGGATCCTGACCTCGACTTCTTCCGTTAGTTGATCAACACGGGTCGCCCCTGGGCGGGATCGGAGGGTGCCGGAAGCCTTGATCGTGTCCGCCGGCGAAGCGGCGGGCTCTGTTCGAGACGTGAGGTGGGTTGCCTATGTCACCGAGTGAGGACGAGGACCGTCGGCGGGCGGAGCGGGCCCGGCAGGTGGGCCTGTTCCGCTACGGCTTGATCCAGGACCTGATCGACACGAAGCTCACGACGCGCCAGCGTGGGCGGCTCGCCCGCGAACTGGCTGCGAAGGAGCACACCGATCCGTTCGGCCGGCAGGTGCGGGTCGCTCGCGGGACGCTGGACCGCTGGGCCCGTCGCTACCGGGCGGGCGGGTTTCCCGCGTTGGTGCCGACCCAGAGGCAGGTCACCCCGCGGACGCCGGTGGAGGTGCTGGACCTGGCGGCCGCGCTGAAGAAGGAGAACCCTACCCGCACGGCCGCGCAGATCCAGCGGATCCTGCGGACCACGCAGGGCTGGTCGCCGACCGACCGAACCCTGCAGCGGCACTTCGCCGACGCCGGTCTGACCGGCGGCGCCGGCGCCGAGAAGAGCGTGTTCGGCCGGTTCGAGGCCACTCGCGGCAACGAATTGTGGACCGGGGACGCTCTCCACGGGCCGAAGATCGGCGGACGGAAGACGTACTTGTTCGCGTTTATCGACGATCACAGCCGGGCGATCGTTGGTCACCGGTTCGGGTTCGCCGAGGATACGGTCCGCCTGGCCGCGGCCCTGCGGCCGGCACTGTCTGCCCGCGGGGTTCCGGAGTCGATCTACGTCGACAACGGGAGTGCCTTCGTCGACACGTGGCTCTTGCGGGCGTGCGCGTCTCTGGCCGTTCGACTCACCCATTCCAAGCCCGGACGGCCTCAGGGCAGGGGGAAGATCGAACGGTTCTTCCGCACCGTCCGTGACCAGTTCCTGGTCGAGCTCGATGAGGAACGCGTCGGTCAGATCGAGCATCTCACCGAGCTGAAAAGGCTTTTCACCGCATGGGTGGAGACGGTCTATCACCGCACGGTGCACTCGGAAACGGGTCAGCCTCCGATCGAACGGTGGCTGGGTTCGATTCCCCGGCCGCTGCCGCTGCCCAGCCCCGCTGATCTTCGGGAGGCGTTTCTGTGGTCGGAGTTCCGCACCGTGACGAAGACCGCGACGGTCAGCCTGCACGGCAACACCTACGAAGTCGACCCGATGCTGGTCGGGATGAAGGTCGAGCTGGTCTTCGACCCGTTCGACCTGACCGAGATCGAAGTGCGGACCTCGGGCAAGAACGCGGGCAAAGCCGTCCCGCACCGGGTGGGCCGCCACACCCATCCGAAGGCGAGGCCGGAGACACCGCCGGAGTCGGCCCCGCCGACTGGAATCGACTACCTGAAGATCCTCGACGAGACCCACACGGCGAACACCGCAAAGGGCATCAACTACTCGTCCCTGATGGACGACGGGCGGGGACCGCGATGATCGACCGCGTTCAGGGGTACTTCGGTTTCACCCGCGTCCCCTTCGACCGCAACCTGGCCCCATCCATGCTCCACCAGCACCACTCCCACCGGGAAGCCGCCGCCCGCATCGCCTGGTGCATCAACAACCGGGCGATCGGCGTGGTCACCGGCGAAGTCGGATCCGGCAAAACCGTCGCCCTCAAAGGTGCCGTCGCCTCACTCGACCCGGCCCGGTTCACGGTCATCTACCAGCCCAACCCCGAGGTCGGCATGCGCGGCCTCTACGACCGCATCGTCACCAGCCTCGGCGGGACCCCCAAGTTCCACCTGGCCGCTCTCGCCACCCAGGCATCCGCCGCCCTGGCCGCCGAGGTCGACGAACGGGGAAGGACGCCGGCCGTCGTGATCGACGAATCGCACCTCCTCGACCATCAGGAGCTGGACGCAATCCGCATGCTCACCGACTACGACATGGACTCCACGACGCCGTTCGCGGTGTTGCTGATCGGCCAGCCCACCCTGCGCAAACGCATGAAACACGGCGTCCTGGCGGCCTTGGACCAGCGGATCTCGATCAGCTACCAGATGCCCACGATGAGCAAGGAGGAGACCTCCAGCTACATCAAGCACCACCTCACGATCGCCGGACGGGAGGACACCCTGTTCTCCGACGACGCCGTCGAGCTCATCCACCTTACCAGCCGTGGCCTGCCCCGCTCGGTCAACAACATCGCCTGCCAGTCCCTCATCGCCGCCTTCACCGAGGAGAAGGGAATCGTCGACGAGTCCTCCACCCGCACCGCCATCACCGAAACCCACGCGACAGAGTGAGCACGAAGCCGACACCGTGTTCACGACGCCCCCGGCGGCCTAACGGCCGCCGTGGGCGTTTCACCTCTCCCCGTCGACAACCAACACGTCGCCCCCATGCTCATCTTCAGCGTCGCTCAACAGTCATGTGCTCGGTGGGCTGGATGTCGTACCCGAGTTCTAAAGTCCTGCGTATGTCCCGCCACACACCTGATCGCCCCGTCAACATGGAGAGCCTCTTTCCGGAGCTGCTCCCCTTCCGTCGCGAGTCCGTCCGCCTGCACCCACGCCCTGGGGCTCCGACCTGCAAGGAAAGTTCCGTCGGAGGTCCTCTGCTCTGGCCTGCCACCGAGCCGTGGCCGGTGTGCCGGGAAGAGCACTACGACGACAGCATGAACTCCACCAGCCAGCCGCAGCCCGCTGTACCCATGGTTCCCATCGTGCAGGTCCATCGTGCCGACGCGCCCGGCATACCCTTCCCCGAGGGCGCAGACCTGCTGCAGGTCCTGTGGTGCCCCTACAGCCACGGCGAGTACTGCTATCCCCTGCCCCAAGTCCACTGGCGGGACGCCAGTGCAGTCGGCGACGTACTGCCAACACCGGAGCCGGCGGCCGAGCTTCCCAAGGACTGGTATCCGGGCCCCTGTGTGGTTCACCCCGAGCAGGTGACTGAGTACCCGAGCTGGGACCTTCCTGACGAGCTTCGCGACGTGCTCCGAGACCGCTTCGACGCACTGCTTGGTGAAGCCGGCCTGCGGTACTCCTACCACCTCGCGGAGGCGCCAGGCATCAAGCTGGGCGGCTACCCGGGCTGGACACAAGGTCCGGTATGGCCCGACTGCGAAGGCTGCGGCAGCAGGATGGAGCACCTCCTGACCGTGTCCAGCTGGGAATTCGACGGTGAGTCCTGGCGCACCTGGCTTCCCGATGAGGACCGAACCGACGAGAACGAATGGGGCGGTCAGCGATGGGAAGGCGCCGCCCACAACCCCGCCGAGCTGTGCCTCGACGCCGGAGGCGTCTACATCTTCGAATGCCGCACCTGCCCTGAACGCCCCATCGGACACTGGTTCGACTGCTCGTGACCTCTGGACGCCCTGCCCACTACACGGCACGAACACAGCCACCCCAGCCGGTTCGCCAGCGCCCGCTTCGACCGGGCTGCCTCCAGCCCCTTCGCTTCGAGGCGGAAGAACTACTCCAGCTCCCCGGGCGACGGAGCGGCAGCGAACGGCCGTAGCGGGAGACCTGGTCTCAGAGAGAAGATCAACTGGCATGCCCCGGAACGTAGGAGCCCTAACCAGGGGAAACGGGGAGCGCGTCACTGACGGCTCCGCGAACCAGTTCTCTACCGGGCGCAGGACGACGCCCTGGCCCTGACGTCCTCGCCATCGGTCATGACCCGCGCGCTGATCGCCATGGACACCGCCGCGTGCCTGCGGGTCGACGGCGATCCCGGCGCGGCCGCCACGATGGCCGCCGCCGTCTACGACCGGCTACGCCCGCCTACCGGAGCGGAGTGGTGCACTCCCGCGCCCAGCTGCTCCGCCGGGACCTGGACGGTGCCCCGCGTGTCCTCTCACCGAGTCGGTGGCAGGGCGCGCCGCAGCTGCAGCCGTCGCCACAATCCGATCTGGCCGCGCCAGTACTGGTACTGGAGGTGGATGAAACGGGTCTGGGTGTGGTCGGGGCCCAGGACACGCTGGCAATCGGCCAAGAGCTCGGCAAAGGCCTGGGCGGCTCCGACCGCGTCCCCGCTCCGGCCGCGCCGCGCCGCGCGGCAATGGTCTCGCGGGTGCCGAAGACATTGAGGTGGTCGGGGCCCAGTGCGCGGGCCTGGTCGGCCACAATTTTGCCCTAGTTCCTGAGTGGCGCCAGCTGTGTCCCCAAGCCGGTCACGAGCGTAGACGATCTTGAAGCGGGCACGGAAAGTCAATGTGTGGTCGGGGCCCAGGATTCTGAGGCTGTCGGTCAGGACCTCGGCATAGGCAGCGGCCGCACCGGCTTCATCCCCCGTCTGGCTAAGCGCGTCACAAGGAAGCGCGTCTCCGACGGGCGGCTGGTGCCGACTGAGTCGACTCCGGGATCCCCTCGGGGAAACGCGTGAACTTCTGGCTGGGGAAATACCTGACCGTCCTGCGATCTCTCGGCCTCATGTCGGTGGCGGCGAACGGTCGGATCGTCACGGAGAGTACAAGCGCCGTTCTTCGCTCTGTTGTTCCTCAACCCCCGGGAGCTCCGTGGGTTCAGGGAAACTGAAGCTTGTTCAGTGGGAACTCGCGGGTCGGTCCGTGTGCATCAGGTGGGGACGTCCGTGGGTTCGGCGGGAACGCGGGGGTGGACTGCGGCGAGGCGGCAGGCTTCGGCTATGACCTCAGCATCGATCTGAGCTACTGCTTCGTCGCCGCCGTATTCGAGGAAGGCGTACTCGTCATCGAGTTCGGCGAGTCGTGCTGTCAGGGGCAGCTCACGCCCGTAACGCTGGTTGATCCGGAACGTGAGCTCCCAAGGTTTCAGCTCGCCGGCCAGCATGCGTCGTGCAAGCGCTCGCACGGCGGCTTCTTGGCCGGCCTCGCTGGCGGCCGGATAGAGAATGAGGCCGAGCTCATCGAGCGCTTCGGGGAGCAAGTCGTGCACGTCGTAGTCCGCCTCGGCGCGTGTGCAGGCTGCCAGCACCCGAAGTCCGGGGCTGTCTAGGCCGGCGACGAGCGCGTGACAGGCCGCGCTGACGACATCGCTCGCGGGGATCTCGCCCACGCTCCAGAGGGTGGCGCGGTCCTGTAGTTCGCTGGCTGCTGCTTCGGTCGACGGCATCCGCCCATGTTCGCTTCAATCTCGGGTCCCGGTCGAACAGGTTTCACTGGTGCTTCTGTTCGGCAGCTTGCTCCAGCAGGGCCCGCGCGGAGTCTGCGTAACGCATTGCGGTCTTCTCATCCAGCCCGAACACCTGGGCGAGGTGGAGCGGATCGGGCCCGTGGGTGAGGGCCTCTTCGAGTTGCCGGTCGACTCGGAGACGCTCCAGGGTCGCGTCCTGCCCGCGCACCGCGGTGCTGATCCAGTGGTTGCTGGCGCGGCCAGTCTTCGTGGCGGTCTGGTTGTTGATCAGTAAGTGGAGGTTCGCCGTGTTGGGCCACCGGCTGCGTCTGTGCTCCAGCCAGTCCAGCAGGAGTTTCAGGGTGAGGTCGTCGAGCGGGCGTGCCCGTCCGGCGATCGTCAGCCGGCGGTTGCCGATGTCGAGGTCGTCGAGCATGAGGGTGCCGATCTGGGCGACCCGGGCGGCGTGAACTGCGGCGAGGGCGAGGATCAGTCGCGCGGCCGGGGTGGTGGCTGCCGCGACGGAGCGGTCGATCTGGGCGGGCGCGAGTGGTTGGAGCACCCCGTATTCGTTCTGGCCGACCTTGATGCGGCTCGTGGGGTTGCGGAAGATCAGGCCGGTCCGCTTGGCCCAGGTGAACAGGGAACGCAGGGCGCCGAGCTGGTCTCGGCGGTGGTGGCCGTGCAGGGTCTTGAGGTGGGTGAGGACGTCCTCGCGGGTCACCTCCCGCAGGTGGTCGTAGCGGTCCGACCAGTCCAGCAGTGCCGGACGGGCCCCATTGAGGTAAAGCCAGACCGTGCTCTGCTGCCGGGGAAGGCTGCGGGGGCCGCCGTCATGCAGAACCCGGGTCCAGCGCTCAGCCTCCGCCGCGAGACGGGGGGCGAGGCCCTCCAGGCGCTCGGCAAGCCAGCGTTCGAAGGAGGGCTCGCTGTCGTCCAGGAAGATCCCCATCTCCTCAAGGACCGTGGCGGTGTGTCCGAACCGGAGATCGAGGGCCCTGAGCGGGGTGAAGATCTCGCTGTGGCGGATGACGTCGCCCTCGACGTACTCGGTGAGCACGATGGCCAGGCCGCGGTTGACGGCGAAGCGGATGCCCCGTCCCCAGCCCCGTGCCTCGGCGAGCTGGTAGGCGAGGTACTTCGCCCAGGCCAGCCAGGGGCTGGCCAGATCGACGGCGGCCGGGTCGAGACGGCCGTAGTCACGCGGGACCTGCCCGAACAGTGGTAGCTGTCTCCAGCCGACACTCGGCCGCCAGGCCGGCGCGGGTGGCGGCTTCCGGACTGCTCCCCGCCGTCCTCCGCGGCGCGGGGCGGTTGGGGCCGATCCTCTGCGGTAGTGCAGGCCCATGAAGAACAGCTGGTGGTGCCGGACGGCGTTGAGCCGGGCCCTCACCTCCGCCTCGGCGGGCGGCTGGCCGACGGTGGTCTTGGCGTGAAGCCGGGCCTGGCACCAGCACAGACGGCAGTAGTCCCACTTCAGCGGCTGGACGCGGCGGCAGCCGACGCAGGTGGCCGTCTCGTGACTTCGGCCGAACATGTAGCAGGCAGGGCAGAGGCGTCCGCTGAAGTCGCCCCAAGCCAGGCAGCTGTCGCAGGAGTCGGTGGGCTTGCGGTAGCCCTTCGGATACCGGCTCATGCCGGAGGCAGCGACCGGCCATCGCGGCGCTTGGGCACTACCGCCGGGGCAGTGGTGCCGGAGCCGACCGCGACTCGACCGGTCTCCTCCTGACCAGGGCGGTTGACCTTGCCCGGCTCCGGGATCAGCAGGTCTCCGATCTCGCAGCCGAGGACGACGCAGATGACGTCCAGGTCCTCCAGCTTGAGTGAGACCGGCTGCCCGGACCACAGCCCGGACATCTTCCCGGCCGAGATCACCAGGCCGTGCTCCGCGAGGTTTCGCTGAAGCTCGGACGCCTTCCAGATGCCCTTGTTCGCGGCGGTCAGCCGCAGGTTCCACCTCATCGGACCAGTCCTTCCAGCCGCTTCGCGGCCCGTTCCATCCCGGTGACCCAGGCGTCCTCGACCCGGGTCTGCTGAACGTGGATATAGCGCATCGTCGTGGCGATCCAGGAGTGTCCCAAGACCTCCTGGATCGCGAGCAAGTCCAGCCCGTTCGCATAGAGTTGGGATGCGCAGAAGTGCCGAAGGACGTGCGGCGTCAGCTTCTCGCCCCACCCCGGCAGATGCGCTTTGGCCGCGTTCTTGAGGCCGTCACGCAGAGCGTCGTCGCCGGCCCGGCGCGAAGAGCCGTCGGTGTTCTTGCGCTCAGAGGGAAACAGCGGGGCGCCGGGACGGGTGTGGTCGTCGTCGAACTGGCCCCAGACGTCCTCGATGAACCACCGAAGTGTCCGGTCGGCGCCGTTGATCAGCGGCACCATCCGCTCGCGCGGACCCGAGCCGCGGGCGCCCTTGCCGTGGCGAACGTGGAGCTTGCCGAAGCGGCCCAGGTCCCACTTGATGTCGTCCAGGTCGAGCCCGCACGCCTCGCTCACCCGCAGGCCGACCTGGGACAACAGCTTCGAGGCGGTGTAGTTCCTGGCGGTAGGGGCGAACTTGCGGCAGGTCGCCAGTTCACCGCCCCAGCCGGTGAACAGCGTCCCGACCTCCGGCTCGCTCGGCGGAATCCGCAGCTGGGCGTCCTTGGCCCCACGCGGCTTGTTCATCTCGTCGATCGGGCACTCGACGACCCGGCCCGTCATCCGATGGAGCTCGACCTTGTGCCGCAACTCCACGAACATGAAGTACGTGGTCAGCGCCTGCGACCGGCCCAGCCGAGTCCCGCTCGGCGAACCCCGCAGCACCTTCCCGAAGTACGCGTCAGCGTCGGCCGGCTCCATGTCCCACAGCGGTCGACCAAACCAGGTCCTGATCTGGTCCAGACGCCCGACGTCCCCGCGGATTGTGCCGTCCGCCAGCCCTGCCGATGCCCGCGCGAGGACGCACCCGGACAGCACGTCGGTCTCGAACCGCTCCAACTCCTCAACCGATGCTGGCACCCAGTGCTCACGCAGGTCCCGTACGACTGCCAGTGCCGCCAACCCGAGCCTCCTCGCCTTCAGCCCGACTGCTGATCGGTCGGACGAGGTGAGAACGCTTCAGGAATCCCGAAGTTACGTCACCGGACCACAGAGCACCCGAAGGAGGAGGAACCCCCTGGCCACAAGGGAAAGGACTCAGCCGAGCTCAGGAGAACTCACGGGATGTCGCACACACACAACCGGCTGGGCTTCGCGGCCCCGCTCACGACCGCGTCGGTATCTCGGGTTGTTCCTGGACTACCCGACCGAAGTGCCGACGGAGGTCGTCGACTATCTCGCCGAGCAGCTCGGCATCGCGGACACGTCGGTGCTGAAGACAGCGATCGGGAGAACACCCGGCTCGATCACGCCATGGTGTGGGGCAGCTGGCAGTGGGGCCGAGCCGCACGCCTGAACCCACGTCTCGCGATCGGCCAGGCGTTCCTCGGCGGTCGCCGGGGCTGATGTCAGGTCCATGCCCATGTTGAGGCTGGTCTTCTTGTCCTTGATCGCCACGAGCCACTCCAGAAAAATGAGAAATTCTTCCCCAATTCTCCCAGTTACTAGAAAAAGCCGCACTTTCCGGACTTCATGAAGGCCGGCGACCGTGGTCACCACATCGTGTAGTGGTCCGACGAGGTGGATCAGAGGGTGACGTAGCCGATCAGCTGCCGGGCGTTGGTGCTGAAGGCGGGGGCGTCGGCCTCGAACCACTTGCTGTAGATAGGGCCCTTGGTGACGATGTCGCCGACGATGGCCCGCCCCTGGGGGCCGTTTGCAGTGCGTCGCAGGCCGGACTCGGGCTCGCCGGTGATCTTGACGATCGCACGGACCTTTCCGGCGGCGCAGAACAGTGCGTAGTCGCAGGCTTCGACCTTCTTCGGGTCGAGGGGCCAGATGCCGCGGCCGTTCTTGTAGATGTGCTGCGGGCTCTGGCCCTCTTCCCAGCCGATGGAGGTGCGGCCCAGGCCGTCGTGGGGCCGGTCTTCGGCGGGGAGGTCCCGGACGCCGTCGCTGAGTTTGATAACGAGGTAAGTGTGCATGGTGGCGTCCTTTTCTGCTGGTGATCAGTGGGGGTTGGGCCGGCCGCGACGGCCGCTGCCGTACTTGTCGTGTTAGGCGCCGTCGTTGTCGTAGTTGCCGTCGTAGTACTCGTCAGCGTTGCCGCGGTCACGGTGCCATTCGTCGTCGTTCTCGTAGTTCCCGTCGCAGTAGCCCGGGGTTCGAGCCCTTGCTGCCGGTGGATCCGCCGCCGATGGAACCGCTGCCACCGCCGCTGGTGGAGGCTGGGCCTGTCGACTCCGGAGGCGTCGGGGCGGGCGACCAGGTGGGGCTCGGCGTTCGACTGGGCGTCGGGTTCGCAGCCGGGGTATAGGGGTCGGTGTAGCTGCTGTAGGTGGGATCGGGCTCGGGGGTGTCCTCCCGGCTTACCGCGTGCGTGACGGACGCGATGGCGACACCGGAGAGTGATGGCGAGGATGCTCACGAAGACCGCGGTGACCGGGTCTCTGGGCTTCTTCTGGGTGCGGCTCATCAGCGGGTGCCGTAGGTCGAGGTGGTGGAGGATGTGGCGCTGTCCTCGGGTCCTTCGCAGGCGTTGCCTATGGCACCGAGGATGAGGACGACGACCATGAGACAGCCGCAGCCCATGGCCTTGGCGTTCTCCTCGGCGTGCTTGGCCTCTTTCTGGGCCTGTTTGTAGGCGACGTATCCGGCCAGTCCGAGGGCGGCGGCTCCTACGACTGCTTCGCCGACGGTGATGCCGTCGGGGTTGTCGGCCGGTTCTACGTCGTCGCCGGGTTCGGGGTTCTTGGCGGCCTCGCCGGCCACGTTCAACGGATCGTCAGATGTCACGGCCGGGACAGTAGCTTCCGCAGGTCAAAGACGGGAGGGACGTCCCAAGGACCGGTCACACCCGGTGCGATTTCCGGCGGGACATCATGCAGTGGGCCACAACCCAGGGGTCAGGGCGTCTCCCCGTACTTGCCTGCTGCGTTCGGAAGGCCGAGGTGCCCGTCCTTGCAGCCTTCCCGAGCCGCTTCCTGTACGGCCCGGGGATCGCCTTCCTTGCCCTCGGTCTCGTTGCACGACCTGAGGATCCCCACCATGGCCTGCGCGCCCGCGGCCCCCTGGTCGAGCGCCGCTGGGTCCTTGTCGCCGTAGAGCGTGTCGTGGATGGCCTTGCCCCGCGTGTACGCCTCTTCGTACGCCTTCCGCGGGTTCGACTGCTTCGGTGCCGAGGGGCCGCAGCCCGCCAGCAGCACGCCGGCCGCCAGGACGCACATCGTGATCTTTTTCAAGGGCCCTCCTCGGGACCGTGCCGCGCCGGGGATGAGGGTAGGTGATCGCGCGTCAGATGTGTGCGGGAACGACCAAGAAGAGATGAGAGAAGCACCCCCCGGCCGCACCTTCGCGAGCGAAGGAGGGTAGTACCCGACAAGGGCATGAGATCCGGTGTGACGCGGAGTTCTATGGGTGGAGGCTGATCTGCCGCAGGCGGAATGCACGGTGGCGCCGTGGTGGATCGAGACCTGACCCCGGACGGCACGGCGCACCTTGCTCCCGGTCTCGGAGAGGGGGCGCTGTCGTGCGTGGGTCAAGCCCAGCCGTACTCGGCGTAGACCTGGGCCTTGGTGATGTGCTTCAGCGCCTGCGCCAGGTACGGCGGAAGCGGCTGGGGAGGGGAGTCGGGCGGCCACCACTCCCAGCCGTCGCACAGGTCAGGCTCGGCGTTGACCACGTCGCCGTTCCACTCGCGGGCGGCGAAGAAGAACCCCACCCGGTCGGTGCCGTACGGGCTGCGGTGATGGCTGACGTGGACCATCTCCAGCACCTCCGGCTCTGCGGTGACCCCTGTCTCCTCCCTCAGCTCCCGTGCCGCTCCCGCCCGAAGAGGCTCACCCGGGTCCAGCCGCCCGGAGGGGAGTTGGTAGTGGCCCTCCCAGACAGGGGACTTGCGCCGGCGGCCAAGGAGCACAGTGCCGTCGGGGGCGTGCAGTACAACGTGAACGCCGACACGGTGTTGCGCGGTGTCGACCGCGGCCGGGAAGGTCATGAAGGCGGCTCCGCCTCGGTAGGTGCATAGGTGGTCTGCATACGCTGGTCGTACGCGGCAGCCGATTCCAGACCCATGGCGGCCCGACGCTCGTCCAAACGCTCCAGATCATGGACGGGCTGAACGCGCAGAGCTTTCCCCGTCCCGGCGTACTGGGTGCCGTAGAGCTGGGGCCGGCCGGAATTCACCAGGACGCGGTCGGTGAGGTAGGCGAGGTGCCCAGGGGGTGCGTCACTAGCATCGACCGCGGCCTTCAACAGCTTCAGGGCCTCGCTCTGGAAGGCGGGATCACGGTCGGCGTGTTGCACGAGAAGCCATGCGTCGTCCGCGCCCTGGTCCCCCACCAGCATGTACCCCGGCCAGCCATGCTCGGCGACGACCGCCGCGAGCCACGCTGTGTTCTCCGCGTCGACCTCGAACAGGTCACCGGCTTCGCCGGTGCGGAGCAGGTGCTGGCGGGCCTGCTGGTCGCCTTCGGCGCGGCGGCGGAGTTCGGCAGCAATGTTCGGTGCTGCGGGAGGAATTCCCGGGTTCATGCGGTCGCCTCCACGAGCAGAGTTCCGATCGTCTCCTTCTCCGGCGGACAGCGCAGCCGCCGCCCGCTGGCCGAGGCGAAGCCGGCCGCCAACAGTTTCTCCTCCCACATGTACGGCCGGTAGCACCACCGCGTGATCGGCAACAGCTCTTCGTCCGGCCCGTACATGTCGTACTCGTGGGGTCCAGGGCACTCGCCGGACGGCGGCAGGTGCGAGAACACGAACCGGCCTCCCGGCTTGAGCGCCCGGCGGACGAGGGTCAGCAGCACGGCCGGGTCTGTGAACCACACTGCGCCGAAAGCGGAGTAAATCGAGTCGAACTCCGCCTCGCGCTCAGCGAGGAATTCCTCGGCCCGGCCCACGCGGATGTCGAGCAGGTCGCCGAACCGTGCCTTGGCCCGCTCTACCTGGACGGCCGACACGTCCACGCCGATGGCCGTCGACCCTGTCTTGGTGACGAACGCGAGGTTGTCGCCCTTGCCGGGCCCCAGCTCCAGCACCCGTGTACCGGGCCCGGTGGTAATCAGCTCGATGCTCGGTCCGTGCTGGTTGTACTGCGTCCACTCGAACCGATCCCAGGGCGGGCCGCCGTCGGAACGTAACCCGAACCTGTCCCAGCTCTCCACGCTCATGAAGTTCCCTTTCTGCTTGGTCAGCGAGTCCCGTTCAGTTCCGGACAGCGCGGGCGAGCAGGGTGCCGATGTGGCCCGGGGTGGGCGCGTCGATCTCGGTCACGCTGACGTCTTCGAGGGCCCGCTCGTGCTCGTAGTTATGCGGGGCGGTGGTCATGGTCATGTCCTTCGGCAACGAGGGAGGGCCCCGCCGGTCGGGCTGGCGAGGCCCACACCCTAGGGCGGTTCGGTCGTGGTGGTGGTCGGATTCAGCGGCCCGTCAGCCGTCAGTGGGAGTCGCGCACCTTCGAGTCGCACGGGGAGCAGTCGGCGCCGTCCCTGGCCCACAGCTCCTCGTGGGGGGAGAAGCCGCACGAGCGCAGGAAGTCTGCCGTGCGGATGACCAGGCCCTCACGGCGGCGCTTGATGAAGGGCACGTGGTGCTTGTACTTGCCCCCGTTGTAGAGGTCGCCGAACGCGAAGTAGACCGGGGTGTCGAGGATGACCTGGTGCACGCCCTTGTCGACGATCTTCCCGACGCCGATGTGGACGCCGGGGTTCTCCATCGACGCGAGCATGTACATGACGGTGTTGCGGAGGATGCGTTCGGCGGTCTCGCGGGTATCGACCTCGTCCCTCAGCAACAGGGCGATCTCGCGGTCCCAGATCGACATGCCGTCGTCGAGGATGTTCACGCTGAGATGCTTGATCTTGTCCTGGACCGCGTGCGCCGGCGATTTCCCTTCCATCTCCTGCTCGTCCAGCAGCCCGCAGTACCGCTTCATCGCGTCCACGGCCGTCGCCGTGCCCTGCTCGTCGAAGTGGAACGACGTGCCCAACACCATCGCGTGGTGCCCTCCTCTGGCGTCCGCCTGACAAAGCGACGTGATATCTGGGCGGCGATGCCTGCTGCATCGAGTACCCCAGCCACCGGTACTGAGCGCGGAATCGGCATGTCTACTCCTCATCGGCCTCCTGGGCGGCGGCTTCGTTGGCGCGGTCGATCTCGACCATGTGCTCCTCCGCCCAGGTCCGCAGCCCCGCAAGCGCGGCTTCCAGGGACAGCCCGAGTCCGGTGAGTCGGTAGAAGACCCGAGGCGGCACGGTGGGTTCGACCCTGCGCGCCACCAGCGCCTTCGTCGGCATCGACCGGCACGGCCACATCACCGGCGGGCTGGTCCCCGACTCCGTCACCCGCGCGGTCAAGCG
>NZ_JBGBPT010000123.1:0-19888 GCF_041106355.1 Streptomyces sp. BF23-19
GGGGGGCGGTGGCCGGGGCGGCGGGTGCGGCTCTGGCCCCCCGGCGGCGGGCGGCCCTCCCCCGGCCGGCCGGCGCGCCGGGGCCCGCCCAGGGGTGGCCCGCCCCCGGGAGGCCCACGGCCCCGTACCCCGGGGCCGGACCGTACGGCGGGCCCCCGGGTGGTCCGCGGCCCGCCGGGGGCGGGGAGGCGGACGGCTCCTGGGACGTGACCGTGACCGGCGTCCCGCCCTGGTCTCCCGGGTCGCCCAGGTCACCGAGGGCGTCCGGGCCGTCCAGGTCGCCGGGGCCGCCCCGCCGGGAACCCTTCACCCCGCCTCCCCCGCCGGGAGGTCCGCCGCCTCCGCCCAAGCCTCCGCACCCGCCGACGCCACCGCGCTGAGGCGGCGGCGCCGCCGCCGTGCGGAGCCGTCCTCCCCGCCCGCCCTGCCACCGTTGCGCGGGGCTCCGCCCAGTACCCCGTTCCTCGGACGGCACGGGAGCCGGCGCTTCCCCCGGTCGGCGCGACCGTTCAAGACGTGGGACGGGGGTCCTGGGGGCCGGGCCGGGAAGATACGGTGAGGGCACCATGAGCGCATCGCAGACCTCCGACGTCCCCACCCTCCTCGTCAAGATCTTCGGCAAGGACCGTCCCGGGATCACCGCCGGGCTGTTCGACACCCTCGCCGCCTACTCGGTCGACGTCGTCGACATCGAGCAGGTCGTCACCCGTGGCCGCATCGTCCTGTGCGCCCTCGTCACCAAGCCCGCCGGCGGAGCCGAGGGCGACCTGCGGGCCACCGTCCACAGCTGGGCCGAATCCCTCAAGATGCAGGCCGAGATCCTCTCCGGTACCGGTGACAACCGGCCGCGCGGCAGCGGTCGCTCGCACGTCACCGTGCTCGGGCACCCGCTCACCGCCGAGTCCACGGCCGCCATCGCGGCCCGGATCACCGCGACCGGCGGCAACATCGACCGTATCTTCCGCCTCGCCAAGTACCCGGTGACGGCGGTGGAGTTCGCCGTCTCCGGGGTCGAGACCGAGCCGCTGCGCACCGCGCTGGCCACCGCGTCCGCACACATCGGCGTGGACGTGGCCGTGGTCTCGGCCGGATTGCACCGCCGGGCGCAGCGCCTGGTCGTCATGGACGTGGACTCGACCCTCATCCAGGACGAGGTCATCGAACTGTTCGCCGCGCACGCCGGGTGCGAGGCCGAGGTCGCCGAGGTCACCGAACGGGCCATGCGCGGTGAGCTGGACTTCGAACAGTCGCTGCACGCCCGGGTGGCGCTGCTCGCGGGCCTGGACGCGTCGGTCGTGGACAAGGTCCGCGCCGAGGTGCAGCTGACCCCGGGCGCGCGGACCTTGATCCGTACGCTCAAGCGGCTCGGCTACCAGGTGGGTGTGGTCTCGGGCGGCTTCACGCAGGTGACGGACGATCTGCGGGAGCGGCTGGGGCTGGACTTCGCCTCCGCCAACACCCTGGAGATCGTCGACGGGAAGCTGACGGGCAAGGTCACCGGCGAGATCGTGGACCGGGCGGGCAAGGCCCGGCTGCTGCGTCGCTTCGCCGCGGAGGCCGACGTACCGCTGTCGCAGACGGTGGCGATCGGCGACGGCGCCAACGACCTGGACATGCTGAACGCGGCCGGGCTGGGCGTGGCCTTCAACGCCAAGCCGGTGGTCCGCGAGGCCGCGCACACCGCGGTGAACGTGCCCTTCCTCGACGCGGTGCTGTACCTGCTCGGGATCACCCGCGAGGAGATCGAGGCCGCCGACCTGGCCTGATCCCGAAGAGCGCGAACGGGCCCCGGCAGCCGATGCGGTTGCCGGGGCCCGTCGTCGTCCGGGCCCGCCGATGTCAGGGAGGCGGGCGGTGTACCGGGACGGCCGGTCAGAGGCCCTTGGGGGTCCAGTAGTCGAGCAGTGTGCCCACTCCGTGTTCCACGGACTTCCACGATCCGGTGAAGGAGACCACCGCGAGGGCCGCGGTCGGGAAACCCGTACGGGTCATGCGCGTCAGGGTCTCTCCCTCCGCGCGCGCCGAGAGGGCGTCGGCGAGGGCGTGCATGCCGGGGTTGTGCCCGATGACGAGGAGGTCGGAGACCTCGTCGGAGGTCTCGTTGAGCAGGGCGATGAGCTCGCCCAGCGAGGCGTCGTAGAGCCTCTCCTCGTAGTGGGTCTTCGGCCGGTGCGGCATCTCCTGGACGGCGAGCTTCCAGGTCTCGCGGGTGCGGGCCGCGGTGGAGCACAGGGCCAGGTCGAAGACGATGCCGGTTTCGGCGAGCTTCAGACCGACGGCCGGCGCGTCCTTGCGGCCTCGTTCCGCGAGCGGGCGATCGTGGTCGGACACCTCGGGCCAATCGGCCTTGGCGTGCCGGAGGAGGGCGATCCTGCGGGGTGTGTCGGCGCTCATGACTCCCAGCTTCGCACGAAACGAGCCACGGGGTGCAGGCTGTTGAGGGAGCGCGGGAGGTCAGCCGACGGCGCGCAGGAGCTGCTCGGCGACCTGGACCAGGCCCGAGGCCTCGCCGGTGGCCGCGTGGGCCTCACCGGAGCCGGCGAGGAGCAGCAGCAGGAGCCCGAAGGCGAGGGCGGGCAGGGCCAGTGCCCACCAGTGCAGTCGGGTGCCGACGGCGGTGGTGCGGGCCCGGGGGCCGGACGGGCCCGGCGGGAGGGGCCTGATGTGTGTGGGGGCCGACATGGCCGCCTCCGTGGGTGTGGACCGGACTGACTCGCTGCCTACGAATCTATGGATCCGGGGCAGCTGTTCCCATCCGGGGCACACCCCACTTCACCCTGAGCCTGACCCCCTAGGGGGTGGTGGGGTTAGCCCCCCTCCCCTGGGTTCGCCCTCACGGGGCCGCCGCGCTCAGGGGGAGGCGATCGTGGCGATGACGGAGATGATCACGGTCACGGCGAGGAACGCGCCGAGCACGAGGCCGAGCTTCTTGCGGCCGTTCTGCGGGTTCGGTTCAAGTACGGGCGACATGCCGGTCAGTCTCCCATGCCGCATTCGTCCTCGATCGTGCGGTCCCGTCCGGCGAGGACGCCCAGGACGATCTGCGGCAGGAGCAGTCCGGCCATCAGGGCGAGCGGCAGGTCCCAGCCTCCGCTGTGCTGGTAGAGGGCGCCGATGAGGAGGGGGCCGGGGATGGAGATGAGGTAGCCGGTGCTCTGGGCGAAGGCGGAGAGCTTGACCACGCCGGCCGGCGACTTGGCGCGCAGCCCTATGAGGGTGATGACGAGGGGGAAGGCGCAGTTGGAGATGCCGAGCAGCAGCGCCCAGGCCCAGGCGCCGGCGACGGGGGCGAAGTAGAGCCCGACGTAGCCGATGAGGCCGAAGAGGCCGAGGGTGACGGCGATGGCGCCCTGGTTCTTCATCCGGGCGGCGAGGCCGGGGATGACGAAGGCCAGCGGGACGCCCATGACCATGGTGACGGCGAGGAGCACTCCGGCGGTGGAGGCGGAGACCCCGGCGTCGCGGAAGATCTGCGGGAGCCAGCCCATGGTGATGTACGCCCCGGTGGCCTGGAGTCCGAAGTAGCAGGCCAGGGCCCAGGCGGTGCGGCTGCGGACGACCCGCGGGCCGGATCCCGGGGCGACGGGGCCGGCGGGGTCGGTGGCGGCCCCGGCCCGGTCGGCGCGCCGGGAGGCGCGGGCGACGGGCAGCCAGGGCAGTACGGCGAGCAGCGCGAGCACGGCCCAGACCAGCAGGCCGGTGCGCCAGCTGCCGCCGAGCGCGTCGGTCAGCGGGACGGTCGCGGCGGCGGCGAGGGAGGTACCGGCGGCCAGGGACATGGAGTAGAGGCCGATCATGGTGCCGACCCGGTCCGGGAAGTAGCGCTTGACGATCACCGGGAGCAGCACGTTGGTGAGGGCTATGCCGGCCAGCGACAGGGCGCTGGCGGCGAGGAAGCCGACGGCGCCGGTCGCGAAGGGACGGATCAGCAGGCCGGTGGCGATCGCGACCATGCCGGCGCAGACGACGGCGGCCGGGCCGAAGCGGCGGGAGAGCCGGGGTGCGGTGACGCCGAAGACGGCGAAGCAGAGGGCGGGGACGGAGGTGATCATTCCGGCGACCGTGCCGCTCATGCCGAGGCCCGTGCGGGTCTCCTCGAAGAGGGCGCCGAGGCTGGTGATGGCGGGCCGCAGGTTGAGGGCGGCCAGCACGATTCCGACGACGAGCACCGGGCCGAGCCAGCCGGGGGTGGCCTGGGCGGGGGTGAGAAGGGGCTGTTCGGGGGCGGTGCGCACGACCGGCGGGCGGTTCACGGTCCGGGTTTCTTCGTCGGGCATTCAACCATCATAGAATCATGGGATGATTGGTTGTCCAGTCGCTCGTCCAGTCGCTCGTGAAGTCGCTCTTGAGAGGAACCCATGCCGCTGACCTCGCCCCGGCGCTCCGCACTCGTCGATCAGGTGATCGCCCAGCTGCGGAACCAGATCACTTCCGGCGAGTGGCCGGTCGGCGCCCGCATCCCGACCGAGCCGGAGCTCGTCGAGCTGCTCGGGGTCGCCCGCAACACGGTGCGCGAGGCCGTTCGGGCACTGGCGCACAACGGGCTCCTCGACATCCGACAGGGCTCGGGAACGTACGTCATCGCCACCAGCGAGCTGGCCGGCGTGATGCACCGCCGCTTCGCCGGGGCCGAGCCGCGGCACATCGCCGAGCTGCGGTCGACGCTGGAGTCCTCGGCCGCCCGGCTGGCGGCGGAGCGGCGCACCGAGCGGGACCTCGTACAGCTGGACGCCCTGCTGGCGCGCCGCGAGGAGGCCTGGGCGAGCGGGGACGCGGAGGTGTTCGTGGCGGCGGACGTGAGTCTGCACATGGCGGTGGTGACCGCCTCGCACAACGACGTGCTGATCGAGCTGTACGCGGACCTCGGCGACCTGGTGGCCGACTGGCTGCGGGCGGACGTGGGGACCGAGCTGCACCCTTCCGCCCATCTGGACCACGCCCGACTGATCGAGGCGATCCGACGGGGCGACGGGGACGCGGCGGCCTCGGAGGCCGCGGGCTACCCCTTCGCCTGCCTCGGCAAGAACGGCAGGAACGGCGAGGCCGGCAAGCCCGCGGAGGACGCCCCGCTCACGGGCGCCGGTGGCTGACCCAGGCCGAGCGGACCTCTTTCCAGCAGCGGCCGACGAGCTCGGTCCGACCGGCCGGACCGATGGCCACGGCGACGCCGTCGCCGTCCACGTCCCACCAGCGGTCGCACTCGACGTGCAGCCGTACGAGGTCGGTCTCCGGGTAGGCGTTGTGGCAGTACGCCGACACCTGGGAGCCCTGGATCACGGTGTCGCAGTCGGCGCCGAAGAGTTCACCCCCTGCGGGCCGTGCGGGCTGCGCGGGGGGTTCGGCGGGGATGTCGGCGAGGTCCACGACGGCGGGGGCCACCGACTCGGGTCCGGGTGCGGGCTCCTCCCCCACGGGCTGCGCGGCGGCTCCCGGGACCAGGAGCCCGGTCAGGATCACGGACGTGACCAGCACGGATACCGCTCGGCTCGGTCTCGCGCGCACTCCTACCTCCTCCCCGCAGGAGCCGAGAAGATCCCGGCTCGGCCAGTTTGCAGGCATCTGTCCCGGTTTTCGACTTGGGAAGATCCGGTCGGCCGGTGAACATGCGATCGAACACGCCCCCCACGGAGCGCGAAAACGGCGGCGGCCGCGCCTCCCGGAAGGGAAGCGCGGCCGCCGCCGTACGAAGCGGGGGACCGATCGGGGATCAGGCACCCATCGCGTGCAGGCCGCCGTCCACGTGGACGATCTCGCCGGTGGTCTTCGGGAACCAGTCGGACAGCAGGGCCACGACGCCCTTGCCGGTCGGCTCCGGGTCGCTCATGTCCCAGTCCAGCATGGAGCGGGTGTTCCAGACCTCCGCCAGCTCGCCGAAGCCCGGGATGGACTTCGCGGCCATCGAGCCGATCGGACCGGCCGAGACCAGGTTGCAGCGGATGTTCTCCTTGCCCAGGTCGCGGGCGAGGTAGCGGCTGGTGGCCTCCAGGGCCGCCTTGGCCGGGCCCATCCAGTCGTACTGCGGCCAGGCGAACTGCGCGTCGAAGGTGAGGCCGACGATGGCCGCGCCCTCCGCCGGGAACAGCGGCTTGCAGGCCATGGCCAGCGACTTCAGCGAGAACGCCGAGACGTGCATGGCGGTGGCCACCGACTCGAACGGCGTGTTCAGGAAGTTGCCGCCGAGGGCGTCCTGCGGCGCGAAGCCGATGGAGTGGACGACGCCGTCGAGGCCGCCGAGCTCGTCCCGGACGAGGCCCTCCAGGCGTGCCAGGTGCTCGTCGTTGGTGACGTCGAGCTCGATCACCTTGACCGGCTTCGGCAGCTTCTTCGCGATGCGCTCGGTCAGCGACGGACGCGGCCACGCGGTGAGGATGACCTCGGCGCCCTGCTCCTGGGCCAGCCGGGCCGTGTGGAAGGCGATGGAGGACTCCATCAGCACCCCCGTGATGAGGATGCGCTTGCCCTCGAGAATTCCGCTCATGGTGATCAGTGACCCATGCCCAATCCGCCGTCAACGGGAATGACGGCTCCGGTGATGTACGCGGCGTCGTCGGACGCCAGGAAGCGGACGGCTGCCGCGATCTCCTCGGGCTGCGCGTAACGGCCGAGCGGCACCTGGCCCACGATGCCCGCGCGCTGCTCGTCGGTGAGCACCTTCGTCATGTCGGTGTCCACGAAACCGGGGGCGACCACGTTGAAGGTGATGTTGCGGGAACCCAGCTCGCGGGCGAGGGAGCGGGCGAAGCCCACCAGCGCGGCCTTGGAGGCGGCGTAGTTGGCCTGGCCGGCCGAGCCCAGGAGCCCGACGACGGAGGAGATCAGGACGACGCGGCCCTTCTTGGCCCGGAGCATGCCCCGGTTCGCGCGCTTGACCACCCGGAACGTGCCGGTGAGGTTGGTGTCGAGGACGGACGTGAAGTCCTCCTCGGACATGCGCATCAGCAGCGTGTCCTTGGTGATGCCCGCGTTGGCCACGAGCACCTCGACCGCGCCGTGCGCGTCCTCGATCTGCTTGTAGGCCTGCTCCACCTGCTCGGAGTCGGTGATGTCGCACCGCACCGCCAGGACACCGAGCGAGGTGAGCGCCTCCGGCGGCTCACCCGACCGGTACGTGATCGCGACCTTGTCGCCGGCCTCCGCGAAGGCTTGGGCGATGGCGAGGCCGATGCCCCGGTTTCCTCCGGTGACGAGAACCGAGCGGCTCAACGGATCACCCTTTCGCTAGCGGTCTGAATACCAAAAACCTATAGGTCGCATCGCTCGTACGGAGAATCGACCCCCGACAGGGCCTTGCGACCGGCTCTGTCGAATCCCTACAGAAAGATGTAGGCACAAGGGCCCTGATCGCGACATGATCGGGGCGACCGGCTCCGACCACGGGAGGACTTCCGTGCCCCATTCCATCGACGCGGCCTTCACCGCGCTGCCCCTGCGGGCGCTCGCCGACGCGGCGCTCGCCCGGGCCCGCGCGCTGGGCGCCGAGCATGCCGACTTCCGGCTGGAGCGGATCCGCAGCGCCTCCTGGCGCCTGCGGGACGCCAAGCCTGCCGGTGGTTCCGACACCACCGATCTCGGGTACGCGGTCCGGGTCGTGCACGGGGGCAGCTGGGGATTCGCCTCCGGTGTGGACCTGACCATGGACGCCGCCGCCAAGGTGGCCTCGCAGGCCGTGGCCATGGCGAAGCTGTCCGCCCAGGTGATCAAGGCCGCGGGGTCGGACGAGCGCGTGGAGCTCGCCGACGAACCGGTGCACGCCGACCGGACGTGGATCTCCGCGTACGACGTGAACCCCTTCGAGGTACCGGACGCGGAGAAGGCGGCGCTGCTCGCCGACTGGAGCGCGCGCCTGCTGGCGGCCGACGGGGTGGCCCACGTGGACGCCTCGCTGCTCGCCGTCCACGAGAACAAGTTCTACGCGGACACCGCGGGCACCTCGACCACGCAGCAGCGCGTCCGGATCCACCCGCAGCTCACCGCCGTCGCCGTGAACGGCACCACCGGCGAGTTCGACTCGATGCGCACCATCGCCCCGCCGGCCGGCCGGGGCTGGGAGTACCTCACCGGCACCGGCTGGGACTGGAACTCCGAGCTGGAGCAGATCCCCGGCCTGCTCGCCGAGAAGATGCGGGCGCCGAGCGTGGAGGCCGGCCGCTACGACCTGGTGGTGGACCCGTCCAACCTGTGGCTCACCATCCACGAGTCCATCGGCCACGCCACCGAGCTGGACCGGGCGCTGGGCTACGAGGCGGCGTACGCGGGGACCTCCTTCGCCACCTTCGACCAGCTGGGCAAGCTCAAGTACGGCTCCTCGATCATGAACGTGACCGGTGACCGCACCGCCGAGCACGGGCTGGCCACCGTCGGCTTCGACGACGAGGGCGTCCAGGCGCAGAGCTGGGACCTGGTCAAGGACGGCACCCTGGTCGGTTACCAGCTGGACCGGCGGATCGCGAAGCTGACCGACCTCGGGCGCTCCAACGGCTGCGCCTTCGCCGACTCCCCCGGGCACGTGCCCGTCCAGCGGATGGCGAACGTCTCCCTCCAGCCGGATCCGGGCGGGCTCTCGACCGAGGACCTGATCGGCGGGGTGGAGCGCGGGATCTACGTGGTCGGCGACCGCTCCTGGTCGATCGACATGCAGCGCTACAACTTCCAGTTCACCGGGCAGCGGTTCTTCCGGATCGAGAACGGCAAGCTGGCCGGGCAACTGCGCGATGTCGCGTACCAGGCCACCACCACCGATTTCTGGGGCTCGATGGAGAAGGTCGGCGGCCCGCAGACCTACGTCCTGGGCGGCGCCTTCAACTGCGGCAAGGCCCAGCCGGGCCAGGTGGCGGCGGTCTCGCACGGCTGCCCGTCCGCGCTGTTCCGCGACGTGAACATCCTGAACACCACGCAGGAGGCCGGGCGATGAGCTCGACGAACCGCATCACCAAGCCCCACGAGATCATCGAGCGGGCCCTGGAGCTGTCCACCGCCGACGGCTGCGTCGTCATCGCCGACGAGGGGTCGAGCGCCAATCTGCGCTGGGCGGGCAACGCCCTGACGACGAACGGCGTGACCCGCTCCCGGACCCTGACGGTCATCGCCACGGTCGACGGCAAGGAGGGCACGGCCTCGGGGGTCGTCTCGCGCTCCGCCGTGACCGCGGACGACCTGGAGCCGCTGGTCCGGGCCGCCGAGGCGGCCGCCCGCGGGGCCGGCCCGGCCGAGGACGCCCAGCAGCTGATCACCGGCACCCCGGCCTCGCCGGACTTCACCGACGCCCCGGCCGAGACGAGCTCGGCGGTCTTCGCGGACTTCGCCCCGGCCCTCGGCGAGGCCTTCGCCCGGGCCCGCGAGGGCGGCCGGGAGCTGTACGGCTTCGCCAACCACGAGCTGGTCTCCACGTACGTCGGCACCTCCACGGGCCTGCGGCTGCGCCACGACCAGCCGAACGGCACCCTGGAGCTCAACGCGAAGTCCCCGGACCGGCAGCGCTCCGCCTGGGCGGGCCGCTCCACCCGGGACTTCAAGGACGTGGACCCGACCGTGCTGGACGCGGAGCTGGCCGTGCGCCTCGGCTGGGCGGAGCGGAAGATCGACCTGCCCGCGGGCCGGTACGAGACCCTGCTGCCGCCGACCGCCGTGGCGGACCTGCTGATCTACCAGATGTGGTCGGCGGCGGCCCGGGACGCGGTGGAGGGCCGTACGGTCTTCTCCAAGCCCGGTGGTGGCACCCGGCTGGGCGAGAAGCTGTCCGATCTGCCGCTCTCCCTGCGCAGCGACCCGAACGCGCCGGGCCTGGAGTCCGCGCCGTTCGTGATCGCGCACAGCTCCGGCGACGACGCCTCGGTGTTCGACAACGGTCTGCCGGTCCCGGCGACCGAGTGGATCGCGGACGGTCACCTGAACCGGCTGAGCACGACCCGGCACACGGCGGGCCTGACCGGGATGCAGCTCTCCCCCGGCTTCGGGAACCTGATCCTGGACGCGGGCGGCGAGAAGTCCCTCGACGAGATGGTCGCGGCCACCGAGCGGGGTCTGCTGCTGACCTGCCTCTGGTACATCCGCGAGGTGGACCCGGCGACCCTGCTGCTGACGGGCCTGACCCGGGACGGCGTCTACCTGGTGGAGAACGGGCAGGTCGTCGGCGAGGTCAACAACTTCCGGTTCAACGAGTCCCCCGTGGACCTGCTCTCGCGGGCCTCGGAGGCCGGCCGGACCGAGAAGACCCTGCCGCGCGAGTGGAGCGACTGGTTCACGCGCGCCGCGATGCCGGCGCTGCGTATCCCGGATTTCAACATGAGTTCGGTGAGCAAGGGCGTCTGACCACCTAGAATGTGCGGGTAGACCCCTCATCCACATCCCTACTCACTCCATCTCTCAAGGAGAGTCACGACCGTGACTGACATCGTCGACGAACTGAAGTGGCGCGGGCTCTTCGCCCAGTCCACCGACGAAGAAGCGCTGCGCAAGGCCTTCGCGGACGGTCCGGTCACCTTCTATTGCGGCTTCGACCCGACCGCGGCCTCGCTGCACGTGGGGCACCTGGTCCAGGTGCTCACCGTGCGCCGGCTCCAGCAGGCCGGTCACCGGCCGCTGGCGCTGGTCGGCGGGGCCACGGGGCAGATCGGCGACCCGCGACCGACGGCCGAGCGGACCCTGAACGACCCGGAGACCGTCGCGAACTGGGTGACGCGGCTGCGCACCCAGATCGAGCCGTTCCTGTCCTTCGAGGGCGAGAACGCGGCGCTGATGGTGAACAACCTGGACTGGACGGCGGGCCTGTCCGCCATCGAGTTCCTGCGGGACATCGGCAAGCACTTCCGCGTCAACAAGATGCTGACGAAGGACTCGGTCGCCAAGCGGCTCGACTCCGACCAGGGCATCAGCTACACCGAGTTCAGCTACCAGCTGCTCCAGGGCATGGACTTCCTGGAGCTGTACCGGCGCTACGGCTGCGTGCTCCAGCAGGGCGGCTCCGACCAGTGGGGCAACCTGACGGCCGGGCTCGACCTGATCCACCGGGTCGAGCCGGGCGCGGTCGTGCACGCGCTGGCGACCCCGCTGATGGTCAAGGCGGACGGCACCAAGTTCGGCAAGTCCGAGAGCGGCGCCGTATGGCTCGACCCGGAGATGACCACGCCGTACGCGTTCTACCAGTTCTGGCTGAATGTGGACGACCGGGACATCTCCACCTACATGCGGATCCTGTCCTTCAAGTCCCGTGAGGAGCTGGAGGCGCTGGAGGCGCAGACCGCCGAGCGGCCGCAGGCGCGCGCCGCCCAGCGGGCGCTGGCCGAGGAGCTGACCGCGCTCGTGCACGGCGCCGACCAGTGCGCCGCCGTGATCGCCGCGTCGAAGGCACTGTTCGGGCAGGGCGACCTGGCGGAGCTGGACGAGGCCACGCTGGCCGCGGCCCTGTCCGAGCTGCCGCACGCCCAGGTGACGGAGCCCGGCCTCGTCGTGGACATGCTCGCGGAGACCGGCCTGGTCGCGAGCAAGTCGGCCGGCCGCCGGACCGTGAAGGAGGGCGGCGCCTACGTGAACAACGCGAAGGTCACCGCCGAGGATGCGGTCCCCGCCAAGGAGGACCTGCTGCACGGGCGCTGGCTGGTGCTGCGTCGGGGCAAGAAGAACCTGGCCGCGGTGGAGGTCACCGGCGCCTGACGCGTCGTAGGGCGCGCGGCAGCACGGCAGAACACGGCGGAGGGGCCGGTTCGGACTCTTGGTCCGGGCCGGCCCCTTCGTCGTGACCCGCGGTGCGTCAGGTCGTCTGCCGCTTGCCCTTGATCGCTCCGTACGCCATCTCGCCGAGCGCGACGATGACGACCGCACCGACGATCTGCAGCAGGTGTCGGGTCCAGTCGATGCCCTTGGTCTCGCCGACACCGATCCAGGTGGCCACCGCGTTGCCGAGGACGGCGCCGGCGATGCCGAAGAGGGTGGTCAGCCACAGCGGCTGGTGCTGCTTGCCCGGCAGGATGGCCTTGGCTATCAGCCCCAGCACGAAACCGACGATGATCGCCCACAACCAACCCATGTCGAGCCTCCTCCTGGCGCGTTGTGCGCACGTGGGCCCAGTTTCGACCCATCCGGCGTACCGCGCATTTCGGACAGCTCCGTACGGGGGTCCCCCCTCTCCTCACGGCAGGAGGGCGGGCGTACCGTGGGAGGGGTCCGGGCCGGGAGTGCCCGGCGGGCGATCGGGTGGTGGAGCGTGGAGCGGACGAAGCGGCAGAAGCGGAACGGGGCCGAGGTCTTCCGGATCACCGGCGCGCGGATGGGTCTCGCCGAGGACGTGCGGGGCCGTCAGCGCCGGTACGTGATCTCGATGACGATCAGGACGCTTTCGGTCATCGCGACCGTGCTGTTGTGGAACGTGCAGCGCCCGGTGGCCATCGTGACGCTCGTCGCCGGCGCCCTGCTCCCGTACGTGGCCGTGGTCATCGCCAACGCCGGACGCGAGTCGACGCCCTCGCTTCCCTCGCACTTCGTTCCGGCTCCCGTACGACCGGCGCTGGACGCGGAAAACCTCAAGAAAAGCTCAGATCAATCATGAAGTTCCGGTGCACTCCACCGGGTCCTGCGTGACATACTGCTCACGCGCTCCGCATCCCCCGTCGGAGCGACGGACCGACGCCGGGCAGCTCCCCCCGTGGCTGCTCGGCGTCGCCATTCCGTTCTAATGTGGGGCCGTGACTTCCTCCAACGCCTCCGGCCCCGACGAGAATCCCACCTGCTCCGCCAAGGGCTGCCGTGACGCGGCCGTGTGGGTCCTGGCGTGGAACAACCCGACGCTGCACACGCCGGAACGGCGCAAGACCTGGCTGGCGTGCGAGGAGCACCGCGAACACCTCTCCCAGTTCCTGGGGGTCCGCGGTTTCCTCAAGGACGTCGTGAAGCTGGACGAGTGGGTGCAGCCGGAGGGCTCGGAACGCCCCCGCTGACCGCGCCCGCGTCCCGGGCGGGTCAGCCGCCGATCGCGGACATCGGGCGGTCGGGCTGCAGGAAGGACGGGTCGTCGAGACCGGACCCGGCCTTCTTGCCCCACATCGCGACCTTCCACAGCCGGGCGATCTCCTCGTCCGGGGCGCCCGAGCGCAGGGCCGCGCGCAGGTCCGACTCCTCGGTCGCGAACAGGCACGTACGCACCTGGCCGTCGGCCGTGAGCCGGGTACGGTCGCAGGCGCCGCAGAACGGGCGGGTGACCGAGGCGATGACGCCGACGGTGGCCGGGCCGCCGTCGACCACCCAGCGCTCGGCCGGGGCGGAGCCGCGTTCGACGGCGCCTTCCTCGGTGAGCGTGAAGCGGGTGCGCAGGGACTCCAGGATGTCCCCGGCGGTGATCATGCCGTCGCGCTTCCAGCCGTGCTGGGCGTCGAGCGGCATCTGCTCGATGAAGCGGAGCTCGTACTCGTTCTCCACGGCCCAGGCCAGCAGGTCGGGGGCCTCGTCGTCGTTGAGGCCGGGCATGAGGACGGCGTTGACCTTGACGGGGGTGAGGCCGGCCTCGCGGGCGGCGGCCATGCCCTCGATGACGTCCTTGTGCCGGTCGCGGCGGGTGAGGGTCTTGAAGACCTCGGGCCGCAGGGTGTCCAGGGACACGTTCACCCGGTCCAGACCGGCGGCCTTCAGGGCCTGCGCGGTGCGCTTGAGGCCGATGCCGTTGGTGGTGAGCGACATCTTGGGGCGGGGCTCCAGGGCCGCGCACCGCTCGACGATCCCGACCAGGCCGGGCCGTAGCAGCGGCTCACCGCCGGTGAAGCGGACCTCGGTGATCCCCAGCTGCGTGACCGCGATGCGGATCAGCCGGACGATCTCGTCGTCACTGAGCAGGTCCGACTTGCCGAGCCACTGCAGCCCCTCTTCGGGCATGCAGTAGGTGCAGCGCAGATTGCACCGGTCGGTCAGTGAGACGCGCAGGTCAGTGGCCACGCGGCCATAGGTGTCGAGAAGCACTGTGGGCCCCCTCCCCTGTCCGGAAGTAGAGGTACGCGCGGACATTGGATCTACTTCACGCGTTCTATTTCGAGACTACGTGACGCTTGTGTCATCGAGAGGTGCCCAAATGAACGAGACGTGACGTGGCCGCGTCGTAGGGACCTACCACGCGGCCACGCTGGGTGTTCGGACGATGTCAGTGCGCCCCGGTTCCGGTGAGGGAGCGCACCTCCAGCTCGGCGAACTTCTGGGGGTCGGCCTCCTCCTTGGTGAGGACGGTTCCCAGCCACCCCAGGAGGAAGCCGAGGGGGATCGAGATGATCCCCGGGTTCTCCAGCGGGAACCAGAAGAAGTCGGCGTCCTTGAACATCGAGGTGGGCTTTCCGGACACGACCGGGGAGAACAGCACCAGGCCGACGGCCGAGATCAGCCCGCCGTAGATGGACCAGAGAGCGCCCTGGGTGGTGAAGCGCTTCCAGAAGAGGCTGTAGAGGATGGTCGGCAGGTTCGCGGAGGCGGCGACCGCGAAGGCGAGCGCGACCAGGCCGGCCACGTTCAGGTCGCGGGCCAACGCGCCCAGGCCGATGGCCACCGCGCCGATGACGACGGTGGACCAGCGGGCCGCGCGCATCTCCTCCTTCTCCGTGGCCTTGCCCCTGCGGATCACGTTCACGTACAGGTCGTGCGCGAAGGACGAGGAGGAGGCGAGGGTGAGGCCCGCGACGACGGCCAGAATGGTGGCGAAGGCCACGGCGGAGATCACGGCGAGCAGGATGGCGCCGCCGGTGGAGTCGGGGCCGCCGCCGACGGCCTGGGCGAGCAGCGGAGCGGCGGTGTTGCCGGCCTTGTTGGACTTGATGATCTCGGCTCGGTCGAGCAGTGCCGCGGCACCGAAACCGAGGGCGATCGTCATCAGGTAGAAGCCGCCGATGATGCCGATGGCCCACAGGACGGACTTACGGGCGGCCTGCGCGGTGGGCACCGTGTAGAAGCGGATCAGGATGTGCGGCAGGCCGGCGGTGCCGAGGACGAGGGCCAGGCCCAGCGAGATGAAGTCCAGCTTGGAGGTCGAGTCCTTGCCGTACTTGAGCCCGGGTTCGAGGAACTTCGCCCCCTGTCCGCTGTTCTCGGCGGCCTTGCCGAGCAGGTCGGAGATGTTGAAGTTGAACTTCACCAGCACCAGCAAGGTGATCAGCAGGGCGCCCGCGATCAGCAGCACCGCCTTGATCATCTGGACCCAGGTGGTGCCCTTCATGCCGCCGATGGTCACGTAGACGATCATCAGGACGCCGACCAGGGCGACCACGGCCACCTTGCCGCCGTCGCTGGTGATGCCCAGGAGCAGCGAGACGAGCACACCGGCGCCGGCCATCTGGGCGAGCAGGTAGAAGATCGAGACCACGATGGTGGAGGTGCCTGCGGCGGTACGGACGGGCCGCTGGCGCATCCGGTACGCGAGGACGTCGCCCATCGTGTAGCGGCCGGAGTTGCGCAGCGGCTCGGCGACGAGCAGCAGGGCGACCAGCCAGGCGACGAGGAAGCCGATGGAGTAGAGGAAGCCGTCGTAGCCGAAGAGGGCGATGGCTCCGGCGATCCCGAGGAAGGACGCGGCCGACATGTAGTCGCCGGAGATGGCGAGGCCGTTCTGGAAGCCGGTGAACTGGCGGCCGCCCGCGTAGAAGTCGGCGGCGCCCTTGGTCTGACGGCCGGCCCAGACGGTGATGATCAGGGTGGCGACGACGAACAGCCCGAACAGGGTGATGATCAGCGGGCGGTGCTCGGAGGCTCCCGCGGCGACCGTCGTCAGGTGGTGCGCGCTGCTCATTCGGCGGCCTCCATCCGCGCCTTGATGGCCTCCGCCTTGGGGTCGAGCTTCGTGGCCGCGTACCGGGCGTAGAACCAGGCGATCAGGAAGGTCGTCGCGAACTGGGCGAGGCCGAGCACGAGGGCGACGTTGATGTTGCCGAAGAGCTTGGTCCCCATGAAGCCGCCCGCGTAGTTGGACAGCAGGACGTAGAGCAGGTACCAGGCGATGAAGGCCACGGTGAGCGGGAAGGCGAAGGAGCGGTAGGAGCTGCGCAGTTCGCCGAATTCCGCGCTCTGCTGGACGCTCGTGTAGTCATCGGCCGTGGGGGCCGCCGGTGGCGTTCCCGCGCTGCCCGGCGGCGGCGCTGCTTCGGTGGTCACGGGGGGCTCTCCTTGTGACGCGGGTGCGGTGGGGACGACGGACAAAACAACCTCCGTGTGGGGGGACGGTGGTGCCGATCCCCCCTGTCAACGGCACGGACGGCGCGTCGGGACGGTTCAACACCCGGTGATTCTTGGGGAACTGATTTCTCGAACTGATGGCGTAGAGGGGAACGGCGACGCTAGGTTCGCTTGTCATGAACCCGTCCGACGCGATCGCGTCCGGACGGCTTTTTCCCATTCCGAGATGATCTGGAGAACCCATGGATCAGCTGGGGTCGCGTGCGCCCAAGAAGCGCAGCCGTGCTCTCGCCGTACCGGTAGGCCTGGCGCTCACCGCCTCGCTCGCCTTCCTGCCCGTGGTCTCGGCCTCGGCCGCCCCGCTGGGCACCACGGCCGACGCGGCGCCGGCGTCGAAGGCCGACACCTCCGGCCCCAAGCTGTCGTACGTGGCCAACCTGAACGCGTACGCCACGATGAAGGCGGCGAAGAAGGCCGTCGAGCGGGCCGGCGGAACGGTGGTGACGGCCTATGAGCAGATCGGGGTCGTGGTCGCACACTCCCAGAACCCGGACTTCGCCGAGCAGCTGCGTGCCCAGCGCGGCCTGTTCGTGTCGGTCGGGGCCACCCGGACGGCCCCGATGACGGCGGCGCGGACCACCGACGAGGGCGCGACCCAGCAGCTGAGCGCGGCGGACGCCGCCAAGGCGGCGGCAGTGGCCCAGGAGGGTCAGGAGCCGCTGGAGCCCAACCAGTGGGACCTGCGGACGATCAAGGCCGACAAGGCTCACAAGATCAACGATGGCAGCCGGAACGTCACCGTGGGCATCATCGACACGGGTGTCGACGACACCCACCCCGATCTCGCCCCGAACTTCTCCAAGAGCCAGTCGGCCAACTGCGTGGGTGGCGTCGCCGACACCACCGAGGGCGCCTGGCGCCCGTACGCCGACGGCAGCGACCACGGCACGCACGTCGCCGGCACCATCGGAGCCGCGCGCAACGGCATCGGCGTCAGCGGTGTCGCGCCGGGCGTGAAGATCGCCGCGATCAAGGTGAGCGAGCCCGGGACCAGCCTCTTCTACACCGAGTCGGTCGTCTGCGGCTTCATGTTCGCCGCCGAGAAGGGGATCGAGGTGACCAACAACAGCTACTACGTCGACCCGTGGCTCTTCAACTGCAAGACCGACGACGACCAGAAGGCGCTGGTGGAGGCCATCGGCCGGGCCACCAAGTACGCCGAGCGCAAGGGCACGCTCCACATCGCCTCGGCCGGCAACTCCGACCAGGATCTCGCGGCCGACTCCCTCGTCGACGACACCAGCCCCGACGACGCCACCCCGGTGCCGCGCACCATCGACCCGAAGGTCTGCCTGGACCTGCCCACGCAGCTGCCGGGTGTGGTGACCGTCTCGGCGACCGGCGACAAGGGCCTGCGCTCGTACTACTCCAGCTACGGCCTCGGGGTCGTGGACGTCGCCGCCCCCGGCGGTGACAAGTGGCAGGTCCCCGACACCCCGGACGCCAACGGGCGCGTGCTGTCGACCGTCCCGGGCGGGGGCTACGGCTACAAGCAGGGCACCTCGATGGCCGCCCCGCACGTCGCGGGCGTCGCGGCGCTCCTCAAGAGCGCCCACCCGTCGGCCACGCCCTCGCAGCTCCAGGCGATGCTGAAGGCCCAGTCCACGAAGGCGGCCTGCCCGACGCAGATATACGACGCCGCGGGCACCCTGATCGACGCCACCACCTGCGCGAGCAAGTGGGGTCAGACGGGCTACTACGGCTACGGCGTGATCGACGCGCTCAAGGCCGTGAAGTAGGACCGGTCGCACGGACACGGATGAAAGGGGCCGGGCCGGGCGGGGTGATCCCCCGCCCGGCCCGGCCCTTTCGTTCCGCCGGTCAGGGCTTGATCATGACCTTGAGGGCGCTGCGGTCGTCCATCGCCCGGTAGCCGTCCGGGACCTCGTCCAGGGACACGGTCCGGTCGAAGACGGGCGCCGGGTCGATCACGCCGCTGAGGACGTCCTTCAGCAGCTCCGGGATGTAGGCGCGGACCGGGGCCACGCCACCGCGCAGGGTGATGTTGCGGTCGAACATGACGCCGAGGTCGAGGCCGGTGCCGCTGCCGTGCGGGACGCCGACGTAGCCGATGGCCCCGCCGTCGCGGGTGATGTTCACGGCGGTGCGCATGGACTGCTCGGTGCCGACCGCCTCGATGACGGCGTGCGCGCCCCGGCCGCCGAGGAGCTCGCGCACGGCCGCCTCGGCGGCCTCGCCGCGCTCGGCGACGACGTCGGTGGCCCCGAAGAGCTTGGCGATGTCCGTACGTACGGTGTGGCGGCCCAGCGCGATGATCCGCTCGGCGCCCAGGCGCTTGGCGGCGAGGACGCCGCACAGGCCGACCGCGCCGTCGCCGACGACGGCGACCGTGGAGCCCTCGCGGACGCCGGCGCCCAGCGCCGCGTGGTGGCCGGTGCCCATGACGTCGGACAGCGCGAGCAGCCCGGTCAGCAGGTGGTCGTCGGAGACGGCCTCGGCGGGCAGCTTCACCAGGGTGCCGTCGGCGTGCGGGACGCGGACGGCCTCGCCCTGGCCTCCGTCGTGGCCGACCGAGCCCCAGAAGCCGCCGTGCTCGCAGGAGGTGAAGAGGCCCTCGGCGCAGTACTCGCAGGTGCCGTCGGACCACATGAAGGGCGCGACGACGAGGTCGCCGGCGCGCAGGTCGGTGACGGCGGAGCCGGTCTCCTCGACGATGCCGAGGAACTCGTGGCCGATGCGCTGGCCGGGCTGACGCGCGGCCTCGCCGCGGTAGGCCCACAGGTCGCTGCCGCAGATACAGGCACGCAGGACGCGGACGACGGCGTCCTCGGGGCGCTGGATCGCAGCGTCGGGCACCTCCTCCACGCGTATGTCGTGCGGGGCGTGGATGACGGTGGCGCGCATGGTGGTGCAGTCCTCCGGATCGGGATCGTTCAGTCTTGTACGACTGTGGAACCGTCCTACCGTACGCCTGCTTCCCGAGTGGTCGAACCGGTGGCCAGGAGGTACTGGGCGGCCAGGTAGGTGGCCATGATCCAGAAGTCCGGGCGGGGCAGCTGGGGCCATTCGGCGACACCGGTGGCGATGAGGGTGTCGGAGAGCAGGAACAGCGCGCCGCCGATGCCGGCCCGCAGGCCGAGCGCGCCGGCGCGGAACGCCATGGCGGTGAGCAGCAGGCTGTAGCCGGCCACGGGGATCCGCAGGTCGGCCGGCAGATCGGACCACAGCAGGGCGACGGTCCCGAGGAGGGCGAGCAGGTACGCGCCCCCGAGCAGCGGGTTCGCGGGCCGCTTGCCGAAGAGGACGAGGTAGCAGACGTGCCCGACGGCGAAGGAGCCCATGCCGACGAGGAAGGCGATGTCGGCGTCGAAGAGCAGGGCCAGGTCCCCGCCCCAGCCGAACAGCAGGGCGGCGAGCAGCAGACGGGGCGCGCCGCGGGTGGCCATGTGGGTCACGAGCAACGGCATCAGCAGCGGCTTGGCGATGACGTGCCCGAGGTGCCAGCCGGCCAGCAGCGAGCCGAGGTCGACGGCGGCGGCCACGGCGAAGGCCACGAGGGCGACGTGCCCGAGGCGCGACCGGCCGGCCGGTGCCTGGTCCGCGGCCCAGGCGGGGGCGGGTCGGCCCGGGGACTCGGCGGTGCTCACGCGGTGGTCTCCTGTACGGTCGGGGCGGCGTCGGCGGCCGCGGCGGCGGTCACCGGGGCGGACGCGGGCGCGGACCGGGGTGCGGACTC
>NZ_JBGBPT010000124.1:0-19811 GCF_041106355.1 Streptomyces sp. BF23-19
CCGCCGCGGACCCCGGCGGGCCCGTCGTGGGGCAGCCCAGGCGGCCTCAGGAAGGTCCTGCCGGCCCGGCGGGCGGCGTGGGGTCGGCCCCGGCCGGCGCGGGCCGCCGGGGCAAGGGGCAGGGTCGGGGCGCGAACCGGCGCCCCAGCGGCCGCGAGCGCCACGACGAGAAGATCACGGTCTACGTCTCCGCCGAGGAACTCATGGACCTGGAGCACGCGCGGCTGGTGCTGCGCGGGGAGCACGGGCTGGCGGTGGACCGGGGCCGCATCGTCCGCGAGGCGGTCGCGGTCGTCCTCGCCGATCTGGAATCCCGCGGGGACGCGAGCATCCTCGTACGGCGCCTGCGCGGCCGCTGAGCCGCCCGCTTTCCCGCGCGCCCGCCGTCCCGGTGCGTGCGCGGGGCGCGGCGCCGTGCCGGGCGGTGATCCGCCGGGGAGCGCGGAGGAGCCCGTAGGCTGCTGGTGGCCGCGGCCACGGCGCCCGGCCCTCCACGCCGCCCCCATGCACCTCCTGGACCGCGATGACCTCCCCCGCCGAATCCGGCCGACCGACCCGGCGTGTCCTGGGACGCGGCCCCGGCGCCCCCGACCCGGCCCGGCAACCGGACGCAGACGACGGGGGAGCGGAGCCCGAAGCCCCTGAGGCGCCCGCCACGCGCCCCGCACCGGCGGCGGGCGGTACCGAGCCGGAACGTTCCCCCGAGCCCGCAGACGGCCTGCAGGGGCCGCCTGGGCCCGACCCGGCCCCGGACGCCGACCCGGCCGTGAGCCCGGACCGTGCGAGCCCCGCGGGCGGCGACGGGCGGTTCACCCTGCGGCTCGCCAACTTCGAGGGCCCCTTCGACCTGCTGCTCCAGCTGATCTCGCGGCACAAGCTCGACGTCACCGAGGTCGCGCTGTCCAAGGTCACCGACGAGTTCATGGCGCACATCCGTGCCATGGGGCCCGACTGGGACCTCGACCAGACCACCGAGTTCCTCGTCGTCGCCGCCACCCTGCTCGACCTGAAGGCCGCCCGGCTGCTGCCGGTCGCCGAGGTGGAGGACGAGGCGGACCTGGCCCTGCTGGAGGCCCGGGACCTGCTCTTCGCGCGCCTGCTCCAGTACCGCGCGTACAAGCAGATCGCCGAGATCTTCGAGCGGCGCGCGGAGGCCGAGGGCAGGCGGTACCCGCGGACGGTCGGGCTGGAGCCGCACCACGCGGACCTGCTGCCCGAGGTCGTCCTCAGCATCGGGCCGGAGGGGTTCGCCCGGCTCGCGGTGAAGGCCATGCAGCCCAAGGCCGAGCCCCAGGTGTACGTGGACCACATCCACGCCCCCCTGGTCAGCGTCCGCGAGCAGGCCGGGCTGGTGGTGCGGATGCTGAAGGCGCGCGGGGAGGCCACCTTCCAGGAGCTCACCGAGGACGCCGAGGACACCCTCACCGTCGTCGCGCGCTTCCTGGCCCTGCTGGAGCTCTACCGGGAGAAGGCGGTCGTCCTCGACCAGGAGGAGGCCCTGCGGACCCTCACCGTGCGCTGGAGCGGCGGGGACGGCGACGGCATGCCGACCGTGACCGACGAGTTCGACCGGATCGTGGAGGCGAAGGATTGAGCAGCGACGTGAGCGCGGTGGCCGCGCTGGAGCTGAAGCCGGCCCTGGAGGCCGTGCTCATGGTCGTGGACGAGCCGGCCACCGAGGCGCACCTGGCCAAGGTGCTGGAGCGCACCCCGCGCGAGGTCGCGCAGGCGCTGCGGGAGCTCGCCGACGAGTACACGGCCGCGCGCCGGGGCTTCGAGCTGCGGTTGGTGGCCGGCGGCTGGCGGTTCTACACCCGGGCCGAGTACGCGCCCGCCGTGGAGGGATTCGTCCTGGACGGCCGGCAGGCCCGGCTCACCCAGGCGGCCCTGGAGACCCTGGCGGTCGTCGCGTACCGCCAGCCGGTGAGCCGATCGCGGGTTTCGGCGGTCCGCGGAGTCAACTGCGACGGGGTCATGCGGACCCTCCTCCAGCGCGGTCTGGTGGAGGAGGCGGGGACGGAACCCGAAACAGGTGCGATCCTATACAGGACGACGAACTACTTTCTGGAGCGGATGGGCCTGCGTGGCCTGGACGAGCTCCCGGAGCTCGCGCCCTTCCTCCCCGAGGCGGACGCGATCGAAGCCGAGACGCAAGAAGGTGTGCCGTCGTTCGATCCGGACGCACCGGACACCGATGAAGACGACAAGACGACGGAACTTTGATGCGAAGCAGCGGCAACGGCAACGGTGGCGGCAACAGGAACAGCGGCGGCGGCGGTGGCGGGCGCGGTAACTCCCGCGGCGGCTCCTCCAGCGGCGGCGGTGGCTACCGCGGGAGCGGCTCCGGCGGTGGCAGCGGCTCCGGCGGCTCCCGTGGCGGCAGCTCCGGCGGCGGTTACCGGGGTGGCAGCTCCGGTGGCAGCGGCTCCGGCGGCTCCCGTGGCGGCAGCTCCGGCGGCGGCTACCAGGGCGGCGGCTCCCGTGGCGGCAGCTCCGGCGGCGGCTACCAGGGCGGCTCCGACTCGCGCGACCGCGACCAGCCGGCCCCCCGCATCCGCAACCCGCGTCCCGAGGAGCGCCGCTACGACGTCGGCCCCGAGGGCGAGCGCAGCGGACGCAGCGGCCCCAAGGCGGGCGGCGGCGGTGCCCGTGGCGCCGCGGCGCGCGGTGGAGCCAAGGGCGGTCCCCGTACCTCCAGGACCCCCGGCATCGGCGGCGCCGGCGGCCCGCGCAGCGGCCCCGGCAGCCGCAGCGGCCAGTCCCGTCCGCGTGAGCTGGACGCGCGTATCGAGGAGCGCGTGCGCGACCGGTACGCCGACAAGCCCGTGGTCAAGACCCCGAAGACCTTCCCGGGTGCTGAGGAGGAGGGTGAGCGTCTGCAGAAGGTGCTCGCCCGCGCCGGCATGGGTTCGCGCCGCGCCTGCGAGGAGCTCATCGAGCAGGCCCGCGTCGAGGTCAACGGCGAGATCGTGCTGGAGCAGGGCAAGCGCGTCCTGCCGAAGGACGAGATCAAGGTGGACGGTCTGACCGTCGCCACCCAGTCGTACCTGTTCTTCGCGCTGAACAAGCCCGCCGGTGTCGTCTCCACCATGGAGGACCCGGACGGCCGTCAGTGCCTCGGTGACTACGTCACCAACCGTGAGACCCGTCTCTTCCACGTCGGCCGGCTCGACACCGAGACCGAGGGCATCATCCTGCTCACCAACCACGGTGAGCTGGCCCACCGCCTCACGCACCCGAAGTACGGCGTGCAGAAGACGTACGTGGCCGCGATCACCGGCTCGCTGCCGCGCGACATCGGCAAGCGGCTCAAGGACGGCATCGAGCTGGAGGACGGGTACGCCCGCGCCGACAACTTCCGCGTCGTCGACCAGGTCGGCAAGAACTACCTGGTCGAGGTCACCCTCCACGAGGGCCGCAAGCACATCGTCCGCCGCATGCTGGCCGAGGCGGGCTTCCCCGTCGACAAGCTCGTCCGGACCTCCTTCGGTCCGATCGAGCTGGGCGACCAGAAGTCCGGCTGGCTGCGCCGCCTGACCAACACCGAGGTCGGCATGCTGATGCGCGAGGTCGGTCTCTAGGACGCAGGCCGGTCGCCCCTCGGCGGCCGGACCGATCACGGAAAAACCCGCGGTGTCCCTGGGCACCCCGGGGTTTCTGCTTGTCGGGGGCCCCGATCACTGTTTATAGTCAGTCTGACCATTAAACATTCGAGGGAGGTCGGCATGAGCTGGACCATGAGCTGGACCGAGGTGCTCGGCTTCGCCACCGGCGCCCTGTGCGTCTGGCTGGTCGCCCGGCAGCACGTGGCCAACTGGCCGATCGGCATCGCCAACAACATCTTCTTCATCGTGCTCTTCGCCCAGGCCGGCCTCTACGCCGACGCCGGGCTCCAGATCGTCTTCATCGCCCTCGCCGCCTACGGCTGGTGGTCCTGGACCCACGGGGGTGGACCAGGATCCGCCGAGGCCCTGCCGGTGCGCCGCACCACGCGCACCGAATGGGTCGGGCTCGCCGCGGCGGGGGCGGTGGGGGTGCTCGCACTCACGCTGCTGCTGAGCCGGGCCACCGACTCCACCGTCCCCTTCTGGGACGCAGCCACCACCGGGCTCTCGCTCGCCGCCACGTACGGGCAGTGCCGCAAGCTCGTCGAGTCCTGGTGGCTGTGGATCGCCGCCGACCTCGTCTACATCCCGCTCTACGCGTACAAGGGCCTCTACCTGACCTCCGCGCTCTACGTGGGCTTCCTCGCCCTGTGCGTGGTCGGACTCCTCGGCTGGCGGCGCACGCTGCCGGCGCGGGACGCCCGTACGACGGCGGAGGCGACGGCATGAGACGCCACGGACACGGCCTGGTCCTCGGCAAGTTCTACCCGCCGCACGCCGGCCACCACCACCTGGTGCGCACCGCCCAGGACCAGTGCGAACGGCTGACCGTGCTGGTGTGCGCGGCCTCCGTGGAATCGGTCCCGCTCGCCGACCGGGTCGCCTGGATGCGTGAGGCGCACCCCGGGGCCCAGGTCGTCGGCGCGGTGGACGACATCCCCGTCGACCTGCACGACCCGGACGTCTGGGAGGCCCACATGGCGGTCTTCCGCGGCGCGATCCCCGGGCGGGTGGACGCCGTCTTCACCTCGGAGGAGTACGGGAGCGAGCTCGCCCGCAGGTTCGGCGCCGAGGAGGTCCTGGTGGACCGGGAACGCACGCTGTTCCCCGTGTCCGGGACCGCGGTACGCAGGGACCCGGCCGGCTCCTGGGAGTTCCTCGGGCCGGCCGTCCGGGCCGCCCTCACCCGGCGGGTCGTCGTCCTCGGCGCGGAGTCCACCGGGACCACCACGCTGTCGCGGGCCCTCGCCGACCACTACCGCCGCCGCGGCGGCGTATGGGCCAAGACGGGCTGGGTCCCCGAGTACGGGCGTCGGTTCAGCGAGGAGAAGCTGGCGGCCGCCCGCGCCGCCGACCCGGTGGCCTCCTGGGCGGACGTGTCCTTCACCTCCGAGGAGTTCCCGCTCATCGCCCGCCACCAGGACGCGGACGAGGAGCACGCCGCCCGGCTCGGCTCGCCCGTGCTGTTCTGCGACACCGACTCCTTCGCGACCGGGATCTGGCACGAGCGGTACATGGGCGGCCGCAACGAGGAGGTCGAGCGGATCGCCGACCTCACCCGGCGGGACCTGTACCTGCTCACCGACCACACCGACGTGCCCTTCGAGGACGACGGACTGCGGGACGGACCCCAGCTGCGCCCCTGGATGACCGAGCGGTTCCGGGCGGAACTGGAGCGCACCGGGAGGCGTTTCCTCGTCGTACGCGGGGATCGGGCGGCCCGGCTGGAGACGGCCGTCCGGGCCGTGGACGGACTGCTGGCCGAGGGCTGGCACTTCACCGACCCCCTTCCGGAGAACCGATGACCGCCGGCTATGACCCGTACGCCTTCGAGCCGTTCGCGGTGACCGTCGACCTGGCCGTGTTCACCGTGCGCGCCGGCGCCCTGCACGTGCTCCTGATCCGGCGCGGCCAGGAACCGTACGCCGGGGCCTGGGCGCTGCCCGGCGGGTTCGTCCTGCCGCGGGAGTCCGCCGAGACCGCCGCCCGGCGCGAACTGGCCGAGGAGACCGGCCTGCCGGAGCAACTCGTCGCCGCGCTCCACCTGGAGCAGCTGCGCACCTACAGCGAACCGGACCGCGACCCCCGGATGCGGGTGGTCTCGGTGGCCTTCACCGCCCTCGTCCCGAACCTGCCGGAGCCGGCGGCCGAGGGCGGCGGGGACGCGGCCCACGCCCGCTGGCTGGCCGTGGAGGACGTGTCGGAGCTCGCCTTCGACCACGCGGTGATCCTGGCGGACGCCCGCGAGCGGATCGGCGCCAAGCTGGAGTACACCTGCCTGGCCACCGGGTTCTGCCCGCCCGAGTTCACCCTCGGCGAGCTGCAGTCCGTCTACGAGACCGTCTGGAACGCCGGCCTCGACCGCCCCAACTTCCGCCGCAAGGTCCTGGCGACGCCGGGCTTCGTCGAGGCCGTACCGGGAGCCGCCCGGCTGACCGGAGGCCGCGGCAAACCGGCCGCCCTCTACCGGCCCGGTCCGGCGACCACCCTCCACCCACCCCTGCTGCGACCGGAAGGAACCACCCGATGACGACCAAGCGAGCCGCCACCGGCGCCATGATCGGCCTGGCCCTCGGCGACGCCCTCGGCTTCCCGACCGAGTTCAACGACGTGCCGTCGATCCTGGCCAAGACGGGACCCTGGCGCGAGATGAGCCTGCCGCGCCCGGCGATCGTCACGGACGACACCCAGATGACCCTCGCCCTGGCCCGCGGCATGCGTACGGCGGCCGAGCGGGGACCCGTGGGGCCGCTGCGCCTGACCCGGCCGGTCCGCGAGGAGTTCGTCGACTGGTACCACTCCCCGGAGAACAACCGGGCCCCCGGCCGCACCTGCATGACGGCCTGCCGGCTGCTGGACACCCCGGACCGGGACTGGCGCGACGCCAGCCAGATCGGCTCCAAGGGCTGCGGCGCCAACATGCGCGTGGTCCCGGTCGGGCTGGTGCCGGACTGGACCGAGGAGGAGCGGGCCGGCGCCGCGCAGCTCCAGTCGGCCCTCACCCACGGGCACCCCACGGCGCTCGCCGCCTCCGACCTGACCGCGCGGGCGGTGTACCTGCTGGCCGAGGGCACCGAGGTGACGGGGCTCGTCGGACGGCTGCGCTCGTACGCCCTGGAGAACCGCACCCGCTACCACGAGCGCTGGCTCGGCGACCTGTGGATGCGGACCGCGTCCGACGCCTCCCCGGAGTCCTTCATGGCCCGGGGCTGGGACGAGTGCCTGGCGGTCCTGGACCGGCTGGCGGCCGCCCTGCGGTCCCCCTCCCCGGAGACCGACCCCTGCCTGGCCACGGGCGACGGCTGGATCGCCGAGGAGGCCCTCGCCACCGCCCTGCACTGCTTCCTGCTCTTCCCCGACGAGCCGCTCGCCGCGCTCCGCCGGGCCGCCTGCACGCGCGGCGACTCCGATTCCATCGCCTGCCTCGCCGGGGCCTTCGCCGGAGCGCACCTCGGCGCGGACGTCTGGCCCCGGGAATGGGAGGGCCGCATCGAGTACCGGGACGAACTCCTGGCCTTCGGCGCCCTCTGGGATGCTTGATCCATGCTGGACGCACTGAGTCTCGACCTGACCCCCGTCGTGGCGGAGCAGCCCGACCCGCTGCTCTTCGCCACGGTCTCCGGCGCGCACCTGTACGGCTTCCCGTCCCGGGACTCCGACATCGACCTGCGCGGCGCCCACCTGCTCCCGGCCCAGGACCTGCTGGGCCTGCGCGAGCCGGAGGAGACCCGGAGCCGCATGTGGGACCGGGACGACGTGGAGATGGACCTCGTCACGCACGACCTGCGCAAGTTCGTCCGCCTGATGCTGAACCGCAACGGCTACGTCCTGGAGCAGCTGCTCTCCCCGCTCGTGGTCCACACGACGCCGGCGCACGAGGAACTGATCGCGCTGGCCCCCGGGGTGCTGACCTCCCACCACGCCCACCACTACCGGGGGTTCGCCGGCACCCAGTGGCGGCTCTTCGAGAAGGCCGCCGAACTCAAACCGCTGCTCTACGCGTTCCGGGCGCTGCTCACCGGCATCCACCTCATGCGGTCGGGCCAGGTGCAGGCACACCTGCCGACCCTGCTGGCCGAGGTGCCGGAGGCGCCCCCGTACCTCGCCGCCCTGATCGAGGCCAAGGTGGCCGCCGAGCACGGGGGCTACGTGGGCCCGCCGCTCGGCGGTGTGCGCGCGGACATCGAGGCGCTGCACGCGGTGCTGGACGCGGCCCAGGCCGTGTCCGCGCTGCCCGAGCAGGTGTCGGCGTACGACGCGCTCGACGAGTTCGTCGTACGACGGCGCACCCTGCGCGACTGAGCTACGCGGCCGACGCGCGCCGGGTGCGGACCAGGAAGTCCTGCACCCGCGCCCGGTCCGGCTCCGCGGGCAGCACGGTGGAGGCCAGGGCCGACTCCGTCTCCTCCTGGAGGCGGGCCATCCAGGCGTCGGTCTCCTCCCAGGTGAGCTCGCCGCGGCGGACCGCGAGCAGGCGGTCGCGGTGCGGGCCGGCGTCGATGGTCAGCCGGCCGGTGCGCAGGAGGTCACGGCAGGACAGCAGCAGGCGCAGCAGGTGCATGGCGTGCTTCCAGCGCGGGGCGCCGTGGATGCGGACGTCCGCGAGGAGTTTGCCGCGCTGGGAGGCCGCGTACCGGCTGAAGCTGGTGTGGGCCCGGCGGGAGAGGAAGGCCCCGCGGAGGGAGAGCAGCTCCTCCCCGACCGGGGTGACCTCTTCCACCAAGGGGGAGTGCAGGCACTCCAGGATGTTCGGGTTGGCCCGCAGGGCGAGTTCGCAGAAGCGCTCCAGCTCCCAGGAGAACTCCTCCTCCCGCGGGCCCTCCACGTGCGTGGGGGGCTTGTCGAACCGCCAGAACAGCGGCGTCGGGGCGAGGTAGACACCGCGCAGGTCGGTGTCGCTCGCCTCCGTCGCCAGCCCGAACGCCCGGGAGCCCATCACACACCGGTAGACCGTGTGGTCCCGTACCAGCGTCAGATCGTCCATCCCGGGAGAGTAGGCGTCTGACCTGCCGCTATGCGAGCGAGATATTGCCGTCCGCCGCGACCTTGATCTTCTTCTCCGCCAGTCCCTTGGTGGCCGGACCCTTGGTCACCGCACCGTCGGCGATCGCGAACTTGCTGTTGTGGCACGGGCAGTCGATGCTGCCGTCCTCCACCTTGTTGACCAGGCAGCCCTGGTGGGGGCAGACCGCCGTGAAGCATTTGAAGGTGCCGGCCTTGGGCTGGGTGACGACGACCTTCTCCTCCTTGAAGACCTTGCCGCCGCCCACCGGCACGTCCGCCTTCTTGGTGAGGGCCTTGTCGCCCGCCCCCGCGTCGGGGCTGGCGGGAGCCGGGGCGGCGGGCTGGACGCCCGTGTCGTTGTTCGGTTCCCCCGGGGAGGCCTTTTCACCGCTCCCACCTCCGCAGGCGGTGATCGCGCCGCCTGCCAGGGTGGCCGCGCCGATCGTCAGTACCGTGCGCCGGGCGGTGTGCGTGAGGTCGCTCATGAGTCTCTCCTCGCTTCGTGGCCGGATGGCGTGCAGCATCCTGGCCTGCGGCGGGCCTCAGGTGAAGCCTGCCGCGCCGGTTCATCGGCCCGGTTCCCATGGGGCCAGTGAGGCAGGGCTGCCGGGTGTGCGTACGACCTCCCACACGTGGATCACGGCTTCCCGGTTCAGTGGGCCGTGAACATGGGGGTAGCGCCCGCCGGAATCAGCGTCCCGGCGGACCTCGGCGGTCAGCGCGCCCTCGTCGAGCTCCACCGCGAGCAGGATCCCCGGTACCGCCCGGTAGTGCGCGTCGACGATCGCGAGTGCCGTGGGGCGATCCGCCGAACAGTGGACGAACCCCTCGACCTCCAGCGAGGGCGGGGCGTACGGGAGCTCGGGTGCGGCGGTCCAGTCGGTGAGCGGGACGATGTGGAAGATCATGCGGATGGTTCTACCGCAGGGGTCGCGGACGTGTGCGCCAGGTGGCGGCATTGTCGACAATGGGTGACATTGTCCGTGTCTCGAAGCCGGGTGCGAAGCGCTCCGCGCGGCCCGGCCCCTCTGCGAAAGGCGTGACGATGGCGGGTAACGACCTCGGCTCTCTTCTCGGCGGCCTCCTGGGCGGGAGCGGTGGCCAAGGCGGCAGCGGCGGCGCCGGCGGCGGCAACGTCCTCGGTGCGCTGCTCGGCGCCCTCACGGGCGGGGCCGGCGGCTCCCAGACCGGCGGGAGCAACCCGCTCGGCGGGCTGATGGACATGCTGACCAGGTCGGGCCTCGCCGACCAGGCCCAGTCCTGGATCGGCACCGGCGACAACCAGTCGGTCAGCGGCGCCCAGATCGCCGAGGCGCTGCCCGACGAGGCCCTGCAGAAGGCGGCCGCGCAGGCCGGCGTCAGCCCGCAGGAAGCCGCCGACCAGATCGCGCAGGCGCTGCCGACGGCCGTCGACAAGCTGAGCCCGGAAGGACAGCTTCCGACCGGCTCGCTCGAGGACATCATCCGCGCGCAGAAGTTCTGACCGTCCGGCAGCGCCGCACGAGGGCCCGGCCGCCGTCCCACGGGATGGGCGGTCGGGCCCTCGTGGCGCGGGTGCTGGATACCCTGGCCGGACAGTCCGTCAGCTCGCCTTTCCGTCCCCTTGGAGTACCTCGTGAGAACCGCCGTCGTCATCGGAACCGGACTGATCGGCACCTCCGCGGCGCTCGCCCTGTCCGCCCGGGGGATCACCGTCCACCTCGCCGACCACGACCCGGACCGGGCCCGTACGGCGGCCGCCCTCGGGGCCGGCACCGACGAGCCCCCGCAGGAGCAGGTCGACCTCGCGATCGTCGCCGTACCGCCGGCCCACGTGGCCGCGACCCTGGCCGACCTGATCGGGCGCGGGGTCGCGCGCGCCTACGTGGACGTGGCCAGCGTCAAGGGCGGACCGCGGCGGGAGCTGGCGGCGCTCGGCGTGGACGTCACCGCCTACATCGGAACGCACCCGATGGCCGGCAAGGAGCAGTCCGGGCCGCTCGCCGCCACCGCGGACCTCTTCGAGGGCCGCCCGTGGGTGCTGACCCCCTCCCGGGACACCGACCACGAGGTGCTCAACCTCGCACTGGAGCTGGTGGCCCTCTCCCGCGCCGTACCGGTGGTGATGGACGCCGATGCCCACGACCGCGCGGTGGCGCTCGTCTCGCACACCCCCCAGCTGGTCTCCAGCATGGTCGCGGCCCGGCTGGAGGAGGCCGACGAGACGGCCGTCCGGCTGTGCGGGCAGGGCATCCGCGACGTCACCCGGATCGCGGCCTCCGACCCGCGGATGTGGGTGGAGATCCTGTCGGCCAACCCGGGACCGGTGGCCGACGTCCTCGCCGGCATCGCCGCCGACCTGGAGGAGACCGTGGAGGCGCTGCGGGGCCTGCAGTCCGCCGACGTGGAGAAGCGGCGCGGGGGCGCCGCGGGCATCGAGGACGTGCTGCGCCGCGGCAACGCGGGCCGGGTCCGGGTCCCCGGCAAGCACGGCGCGGCCCCCACGGTCTACGAGACGGTGGCCGTGCTCATCAGCGACCAGCCCGGTGAGCTGGCCCGGATCTTCGCCGACGCCGGCCGGGCCGGGGTCAACATCGAGGACGTACGGATCGAGCACGCGACGGGCCAGCAGGCCGGCCTCGTCCAGCTCATGGTGGAGCCACGGGCGGTGCCCGGCCTGACCGCCGAGCTGCGCGAGCGGGGCTGGGCGCTGCGACAGCAGTAAGGGGAGCGACGGGGCTGCGGGTGAGGGGCGGCCGGCGGGGGCCGGCCGGCCCCCGGAACGCACCGCGGGGACGGCGGCCGTCCGGGGCCGGTAACCTTGGGGAGGGGCGCTTTGCCGCGCCCGGACACGTACGCGCAACCAGGAAGGTGCCCGCACCGTGGAAACCGCAGCTCCGTCCGCCGTGATCGTCGCCATCGACGGTCCCTCCGGCACGGGCAAGTCCAGCACCTCCAAGGCCGTGGCCGCCAAGCTCGGGCTGCGCTACCTGGACACCGGCGCCCAGTACCGGGCCATCACCTGGTGGATGATCACCAACGGCGTCGACACCGACGACCCGCAGGCCATCGCGATCGCCGCCGGCAAGCCCACCATCGTGTCCGGCACCGATCCGGCCGCCCCCACCATCACCGTGGACGGCCTCGACGCCGCCGGTCCCATCCGGACCCAGGAGGTCACCTCGAAGGTCAGCGCCGTCAGCGCCGTCCCCGAGGTGCGCACCCTGATCACCGACCTGCAGCGCTCCATCGCCGCCGAGGCGGCCCAGGAGGCCGACGGGATCGTCGTCGAAGGCCGGGACATCGGCACCACCGTCCTGCCCGACGCCGACCTCAAGATCTTCCTGACCGCTTCCGCCGAGGCGCGCGCCGCCCGGCGCAGCGGCGAGCTCCGCGGCAAGGAGGCCGCCGACCTCGCGGCCACCAAGGAGGCGCTGATCAAGCGCGACGCGGCCGACTCCGGCCGCAAGACCTCCCCGCTGGCCAAGGCCGACGACGCCGTCGAGGTGGACACCACCGAGCTCACGCTCGACCAGGTGATCGAGTGCGTCGTGACGCTGGTGGAAGAGAAGCGGGCGGGCCGCAAGTGAGCCAAGCGCCCTCCCGCAAGGGTGCGGCGGTCGGCAGGCGCATCGGCATCGGGCTCATGTACGGGCTCTGGAAGCCGCGCGTACTGGGGGCCTGGAAGGTGCCCGCCTCGGGCCCCGTCATCCTCGCCGTGAACCACTCGCACAACATCGACGGCCCCATGGTCATGGGCACCGCGCCCAGGCCGCTGCACTTCCTGATCAAGAAGGAAGCGTACGTGGGCCCGCTCGGCCCCTTCCTCGACGGGATCGGGCAGGTCAAGGTCGACCGCGGCGGCCCCGACCGGACGGCGATAGGCCGCGCCCTCGGCGTGCTCGACAATGGAGGGGCCCTGGGGATATTTCCCGAGGGCACCCGGGGCGAGGGCGACTTCGCCTCGCTGCGCGCGGGCCTCGCGTACTTCGCGGTCCGCAGCGGCGCACCCATCGTCCCCGTGGCCGTGCTGGGCAGCGGGGACACCCCGGGGCGCGTCGTCAAGGGCCTGCCGGCCCTCAAGAGCCGGGTCGACGTCGTCTTCGGCTCGGCCTTCGACGCGGGCGACGGCAGTGGCCGCCGTACCCGTACCGCCCTGGACCAGGCCACCGTACGCATCCAGGACCGGCTGACCGCCCACCTGGCCGACGCCAAGCGCCTGACCGGGCGCTGAGCGAGACTTGAAACCAGTAGTGGAACCGCGCTGCGCGGGTACCACCGACCACCACGAACGACGAGGAACGGACTTCATGAACGACCAGCACGACCACGGAGCACTTGGCGACGCCGAGTACGCGGAGTTCATGGAGCTCGCCGCGGAAGAGGGCTTCGACATCGAAGACGTCGAAGGCGCGATCGAGGAGGCCGGTCACGGACCGCTTCCCGTCCTCGCCGTCGTCGGCCGCCCGAACGTCGGCAAGTCGACCCTGGTGAACCGGATCATCGGCCGCCGCGAGGCGGTCGTCGAGGACAAGCCCGGTGTCACCCGCGACCGCGTCACGTACGAGGCCGAATGGGCCGGCCGCCGCTTCAAGGTCGTCGACACCGGCGGCTGGGAGCAGGACGTCCTCGGCATCGACGCCTCCGTCGCCGCCCAGGCCGAGTACGCCATCGAGGCCGCCGACGCGGTCGTCTTCGTCGTCGACGCCAAGGTCGGCGCCACCGACACCGACGAGGCCGTCGTCCGGCTGCTGCGCAGGGCGGGCAAGCCCGTCGTGCTGTGCGCCAACAAGGTCGACGGCCAGAGCGGCGAGTCCGACGCGGCTTCCCTGTGGTCGCTGGGTCTCGGCATGCCGCACCCGGTCTCCTCGCTGCACGGCCGCGGCACCGGTGACATGCTCGACGCCGTCCTGGAGGCCCTGCCCGAGGCCCCCGAGCAGACCTTCGGCGGCGCCGCCCTCGGCGGCCCGCGCCGCATCGCGCTCATCGGCCGGCCGAACGTCGGCAAGTCCTCGCTGCTCAACAAGGTGGCGAAGGAGGACCGCGTCGTCGTCAACGAGCTGGCCGGCACCACCCGCGACCCGGTCGACGAGCTGATCGAACTCGGTGGCATCACCTGGAAGTTCGTCGACACCGCCGGTATCCGCAAGAAGGTCCACCTGCAGCAGGGCGCCGACTACTACGCCTCCCTGCGCACGGCCGCCGCCGTCGAGAAGGCGGAGGTCGCGGTGATCCTGATCGACACCTCCGAGACCATCAGCGTCCAGGACCAGCGCATCATCACGATGGCCGTCGAGGCGGGCCGCGCGATCGTGATCGCCTACAACAAGTGGGACGAGCTCGACGAGGAGCGCCGCTACTACCTCGAGCGCGAGATCGAGACCGAGATGCAGCAGGTCGCCTGGGCGCCCCGGGTGAACGTCTCGGCGCTCACCGGCCGTCACATGGAGAAGCTGGTCCCGGCGATCGAGACGGCCCTGGCGGGCTGGGAGACGCGCGTCCCCACCGGCCGGCTGAACGCCTTCCTCGGTGAGGTCGTCGCCGCCCACCCGCACCCGATCCGTGGCGGCAAGCAGCCCCGCATCCTGTTCGGTACCCAGGCGGGCAGCAAGCCGCCGCGGTTCGTCCTCTTCGCCTCCGGCTTCCTGGAGCACGGCTACCGACGCTTCATCGAGCGCCGCCTGCGCGAGGAGTTCGGCTTCGAGGGCACCCCGATCCACATCTCGGTGCGGGTGCGCGAGAAGCGCGGCGCCCAGTACAAGAAGAAGAAGTAGTTCCCAGTCTGATCAAGCCCCCCACCTGCATCTTCTCCGCAGGCGGGGGGCTTGACGCTTGCCCCGGGCCGCCTGTGGGCCGTCAGGCCGTGGCCGAGGGCTCTTTCGGACCGGGGTAGATGGAGGCCACGGCGACCGCTGAAAAGGCGCTGCGAAAGCTGCGGACCGACGGGCTTGTCAGGGGGATCCACGGAATCGGGACAGAGGTCCTGGACCGTCCCTCCCCGGTGTCCTCGGGCTCTCAGCGCCAGGACCGTGGGCGTCGCAGCGGGTCGAGCTGGGGGGCCGGGGAGCGATCCGACGCCCACCAGGCCTCAGTGGTCTCGGCGCCGGCGGACGTCGCCCAGGCGCTGGACATCAAGCCTGGCTCGGACGTGATCAGGCGGAGCCGCGTCCATCGCGACCGCCACGGCATCGTCGCGCACTCCACCTCATGGATCCCCGCCCAGTCCGGGAAGGCGATTCCGCAGCTGGCCAAGAGCGAGCGCCTGACCGGCGGAACATCCCTACAGCTCATCGCTCAGATCACCGGCAGCCCGATCACCCACCGGATCGACACCGTGGCGGCGCGCCTGCTGACGCCGGAGGACGCAGAGCTCCTGGAGCTGGACGCCGCGAAGCCTTCGAGGGAGCCAGTGGTCGTGATGATGGCGAAGTTCGTCAACAGCGCGGGCGATGTCGTGGAGTACGGCGTTGACCTCGGAAGCCCGGGCCGGACGTGGCAGACGGAATCGGACGTCGTCCAGTGACGGCCGTCGGCAGCTCCGTCCGGCCGTTCTGCGTGCTGATGGCTGGACTGCCCGGGTCGGGCAAGACGACGTTGTCCCGCGCTCTTACGGACCGCGGCTTCGTGAGGCTCTGCCCCGATGAAGAGATGTTCCGCCGGCACGGCGTGTACGGAGTCGACTTCCCCCGAGGCACCTTCCCCGCTCTGGAGCGGCCGATCCTTGAAGAGGTCTCCCTGGAGCTCCGCGAGCAACTCCGGGCGGGGAAGGACGTGGTGGTCGACCACGGCTTCTGGACGCCCGACGACCGCGCTCGGTGGCGAGCGGTCGCCACGGACGCCGGTGCGACCTCGGTACTGGTCTACCTAGAGGCCAGCCACGAAGAGCTCTGGGAGCGCGTGAGCAAGCGGAACGCACAGCACGAAGCAGATCCGAACTCGATCTACTTCGCTGAAAGCGACCTGGCCCGCTACCGAACGAGATTCGTACCGCCTCAGCCGGACGAGCCCCACCTCACCTTTCGCGGAGACCCGGATCCGGTCTTGAAAGCACTGGAAGAGGCTGCTGAGCCTCGCTCGTGACCATCGGCCGTGGCTAGCAGTCCTCGCCCGCCCTGAACCCCCAGGATGGGTCAGATCCTGGGGGTTTCCTGATCGACGCTGCTAGGCGCTAGATCCCTGATCAGAACATGTTTGGGTTGCTAGCGAGGTTGCTAGGTCTAGCGATCCTCGATGCTAGACCTAGCAACGGTGGCGGGAGCTCCAAGCGGTACTAGCGGCCTGCTGCTCAGGCGCTGGCGTTCTCGGCAGCCTGGTAAGCGCCGTACGCCTCCCAGGCGCGTTCCAGGGTGTCGATGGCTGCCTGGATAGCCCCGAGGTCTTCCAGGTAGTTGCGCTGCCCTGAAAGCCCCTTTCGAGATGGCCAGTCTGGATCGGCGGAGACGTCTCGTGCCAGATCCCCGATAGCGGTGCGATCTTTGCTGTGGGTCTTCAACCACGTGGTGAAGCTCTGATGCTTAGCCATAGCGCCATCCTTCCGCCGACATGCGTCTCCCAATCTTGAATTCCCGGGCTGAGCGAGGCTGCTGGTGGTGACAGCGCCGCAGTTGGGCGGCGGGTGGGAGCGTCACGGGTGTGACGCACCAGCGTCATGCCCCACTGCGGGGTGACTGCCCTCGCCAGCCTCGGAGTCCTTGACCTGCGTGTCTCTGCGTCACGGGAAGCTGTGACGCCCGTGACGCATCTGAGCCCCGGCGTGAGACCACCAGCGCGCGGCAGACGCCCCCCGCTAATAGCTCTCCTGTGCATGCACGGTTACCGGTTACCGGTTACAGGCCCTACGGAGCCGATTCGGGCCACTCAGGGCGGAGCGGGGCGGCGTGTGCGACCTGTAACCGGTAACCGTGGACAGCTCTCCTGTGCTTCTCTGCACTTCACTCTCATGGGTGAAGGCGGGTATGTGGTTCGTCAAAGGGCCTCCGAGATGGATGGGATGGGAGTCAAGGGTGGTAACGGCGCCAGCGACCGCAGGGCAGGTCTCCACGCGTCGGTAAGATCAGCGCTCTCAATGGGGGTGCGATGCGAACATCAGGGCGGGGCGGCGAGGGGCAGAAGTACGCGCTGACCTCGGACGAGGACGACAGCGACTTCTGGGGCTTCGCTCAGGAAGCGCAGGGGTTGTTCACTCCCCTGCCGGATGAGGAAGGAGCGCGCCGAGTGCACCTCGCGGGTTGCCTCCCGCAGGGTGGCCTACTGAGGTGTGTTGACCATGTCGGCAGTCGTCGTGCCGTGGCGGGGAACGCCTGGTTCGAGCTCCTCGACGGTGACGGTGCCACCATGGGGTCCTACTTCGTTGGCGAGGTCACCGTCATCGAGGTCAAGCCCTCCGCCAGTGGTGCCGGCCTTGTCGACCTCACGGTGACGCTCTGGTGCGAGAACGCCCTGCCTGGAGCGGAACGACCGTGGGAGCTGGTCCGCACCGGTCACCTGAACCACACCGGAATGTGGCACGAACTCGCACCCGAGGACCGACGCGCGTGGCTGTCGGTGGCCCTGTGGTCCCGGGAGTACCAACGCCAAGGGAAGCCCGATGCGCCTGCAGGCCAGGTGTTCACCTTGGATGGCCGATACATCGTCGACGAAGACAGCTTCTACTGCGCGATCGGTGAGGCCGTCAACGGGCCCGGCGGGTACTTCGGCTGGAACCTAGACGCTCTGGACGACTGCCTTTTCGGCGGTTGGGGCGCGACCACTCCGTTCACCTTGCACTGGGACTTGTCTGCCGAGGCTCGGACGCGGTTGGCGGAGCGCGTGCCCGCCGGTGATCGCGAGCTTGTGCTGTTCGACCTCCTCCTGGAGATCTTCGAGGAACGGGCTGTGAGCGTCATCCTTCGGTGACAGCTCGTTGCTTCGAGGCGTCGGCCTGGGGAACGTCATTCGGACTCCTGCGGACGGCGGCGTGTGGGGATGCCGAGGTGGACAGCTGGTCGCTGGGCTCGGCGTTGGGTCTCGTCGCGCTTCGCGCGGAGGAAGGTGAGGGTGAGGTCGATGCCCTCGATCTCATCGAGTCGCTTGTCGCTTGTCGTCTTGGGTCTGATGGGCGCCTCAGCCCCGGATGCGTGGCTGTGAGCTGGGTGAACGGGACGACAAGCGACAAGCGACAAGACAAGCGACAAGCAATCCCGGGCTGGCTATCCGGGCGCCGCGCCGGGCCGTCTGTGGGCCGTCGAACGCCTCCCAACGCTGACCGACATCCACCAACAGCGACCGCTCAGCAGCAGGTCAGGATGGTGCGGAGGGGATTGCTCCCTGATGGAAAGTCAGGCTGGTAAGACCAAGAAGAAGAAGTAGCAGCCGGGCGAGGACTTCGGCGGACTCGGCGGGGTCAGTAGCCCCGGCGCGGAGCGGGCGGCAGGGCCGCCGGGATGTGGGTCATCCCGGTCTGGTGCTGCCGCCCGTCGGCGTATGCGGGGCTGCCCGCGTACGAGTACGCCGGCTGCGGCTGCGGGGTGTACGAGGGCTGCCAGCCGTCGACGCGCTGCCACGCGGAAGGGTTCCAACCACTGCCGTACGACGTGCCGCTCGTGTACGAGCCCCCGTAGGAGAAGGCCGTGAAGCCGTGGTCCTCCTCGCCCGTACGGTCGCCCGGCAGCGCCCGGAAGGCGCGCAGGTACTCCGAGTACAGCGTGTCGTAGATGGGGGTGTGCGAGACGGCCGGAGAGGGGTCCCGGTCCCGTGCGGGACGCATCGCGGGGACGGTGCTCGGATAGGACGGGGCGCGGGAGGAGTCGTATGAATGCACGTACCAGCCAACGAAACCGGCGCTCTGCGGATGCGGGGTGACAGGGGAGGAAACACAGATCGCCGGGGGTGTGCGGGACGGACCGCACACCCCCGGCGCACGCCGCCCGGCCCCCTCGGCAGGGGGCTGGGCGGCCGTTTCGGTACCGGCTGGATCAGGCGCCGGGCGTACCCGCCAGCGGCATCGCGGCGGCCACGAGCTTGCCCGCGGCGGCGGCCTTGTCCAGCGCGTCGCGCAGTAGGTCCTCACGGGGCTGCTGGCCGATGGAGCCGACCGGGGCGGCGTAGATGAGCACGCGCTGGGTCTTGTTGACGGCGGCCCGCCAGCCGTCGGTGACCGACAGCGCCTGGTGAGCCTGCCACCAGGCGACCTGACCGCCGCCGTCGTTGCCCGGCTGCAGCACGGCGTGCAGCTGGCCCGCGGCGAGCAGGACCGACCAGCCGCCGAGGACGGTGGGGACCTCGGAGGTGTCGGTGACGGGGATGAAGCCCTGCTCGATGAGGAGCGGCAGGAAGTCGTCGCCGGGGCCGTCGCTGCCGGGGCGGGCGATGGGCGCGGTCGGCTCGACGACCAGGGCGGGGTGCAGCTCCCCGGCGATCAGGATCAGGCCGCTGGTGATGCCGAGGACGGCCTGGCCGCCGGACACGTTCTGCGGGGCGGCGCCGGGGCCGCCCGCGGCGGCCGGGCTGTCGCCGGTGATGCTGCGGACGGCGCCCTGGAGCTGCTCCTCGGAGACCGAGACCACCTGCGAGGGGATGCAGGTGGCGTGGGCGAAGGCGAGGACGGCGGTCTCCTCGCCGACGAACAGCACTGTGCTGGTGCGGTCGTTCTCGGGGTCGCCCGGGGTGCGGCAGGAGGTGCAGTCGTAACTGCGCGGCGCGTCTTCGCCGACGAGCAGCCTGTCGGCTTCTTCGTCACCGATCTCGGCACGTACCTCATCACTGACGTCGAGCATGCGCGGCACGGGGTGGCTCCTCGGCATAGGTGCGGGTCCGGGAGGCTCCCGGCTCGCCGGGCTCAACGGCCGAGCGGCGGCCGGGGTCACGCCATTTGAGGGAACGGATTCGAACCTGGCCCCCGGAAGGGTGAACCGTCCGACCGGAGCTTCCCTTTCGTGCCAACTGTTTTCTGGTTGTGCTCAGTTGGTGCTCAGGTGTGGCCGTTCGGGGCGGTGTCGGCGGTCGGCCGACCGGGTGGGGCGCGGTGACCTGCCGCGTGGCGGGCCGAAGGGGGCCGCACGGGGCTGCGTAGCGTGACCCGATGCCCAACCACCGGACTTGGCGGGCCGCTTCCGGCGGCGCCGTCGCGCTCGCCGCCGTGCTGGCGCTCGCACTGCCGCGCGGCTCCACGGCCGCGACTCCACGCGAGCGGGAGCAGCGCCATCGCCGCGACGGCGAGCGCGATGAGCGGGGAGCCGAAGAGGG
>NZ_JBGBPT010000125.1:0-19474 GCF_041106355.1 Streptomyces sp. BF23-19
CTCGGGTGCCCCGACAACGCGGCGAGGTGCCGTGCCGGGCGGGCCGGGCCCGGCAAGATCCGGAAGAGACGGCCTAGGTAAGACCGGACCGGCCGGTCCTCGCGCCGGCGGCGATCCGCCGGGGCGTGGATCGGACCCCGTCCAGTGCCGCCCGCGCGGCGAGCTCGCCCTCCTCGTAGGCGTTGGCCCGGGCCTCTCGGATGGCTTCGCGGAGCTGTCGTACGGCCTCGCCGGTACGTCCGACGGCGGCCAGTGCCTCGCCGTGCAGGGTGCGCAGGACCACCCGCCGTGGGGCCGCCAGCGGAGGCGCGGCGAGCATGAGCCCGTGGGCCGCGTGTTCGGCGGCTCGGGCCGCGGCGCCGACGGACAGCAGGTGCTGGGCGAGGTGTTGGTGCGCCAGGGTGACGGTCTCGGTGAGGCCCTCCCGCTCGGCCAGGGCGAGGGCCTGGGCCAACAGGGCCCCAGGCCGCTCGCGGTCGCCGTGGCGCATGAGCGCCACGGCCAGGTTGATCCGGGCGACCGCTTCCCCGGCGACGTCCCCCGCGCGGGCCGCGAGGTCAGGGGCCCGCTCCAACCGGGTCAGGGCCTCCTCGGGCCTGCCCTCCTCGGACAGCACCCAGCCGAGCAGTGCCAACGCCCGGGACTGGGCGGCCGGATCACCGTCCAGTTCCGCGGACTCGAGGCCCTGTTCGAGCAGCGGCACCCAGCCGTCGCGGACCTGCCACACGATGAGCGGCCACTGGAGCAGGACGAGCCGCCAGGCCCGGTCGTGGAAGCCCGCCGTGACGGCGGCCTCGACCGTGGCCCGCAGGGTGCCGCGTTCGGCGGAGTACCAGGCGAGCGCGGCCGTCCGGTCGGCGAACCGGCGGATCTCGGCCGATCGCCGAGCCTCGGCCGGAGGGGCGCAACACGGTTCGCCGCCGGGCTCCGCGGCCGCGCACGCCTCGAGCAGGGTCTGTACCCAGTGGTCGAGCAGCCGCAGCAGCCCGGCGGGTTCGTGACCGGGTGCCAGGCTGCGGGCGAAGAGGCGCACCAGATCGTGCAGCACGTAGGACCGCGGGCCCGTCTCGACGACCAGCTGGGCCGCGGCCAACTGGTCGAGCGCCAGGGCGGCCTGGGGCGGCGGGCAGTCGGCGAGCGCGGCGGCGGTGCCGGTGTCGAGGGTGGCACCGGTGTGCGGGCCGAGGTGGTGGAACAGTCCGCGGGCCGGTTCGGGCAGATGCCGCAGGCTGAGGCCGAGTGCCGCGGCGACGCCGGTGTCCTCCGCCTTGAGCAGATCCAACCGGTGCTGCTCGTCGGCGAGTTCACCGGCGAAGGAGGCCAGGCCTCGGTGCGGACGGGTCGCGAGCCGAGCGGCGGCGACTCGCAGCGCGAGCGGTAGTCCGTCGCACAGGCCGGCCAAGCGGGCGGCGGCTTCCGGTTCGGCGGCCACCGACTCCGGGCCCAACACGGCGGCGAGCAGCGTGGTCGCGTCGCCGGCGGGCAGCGCGCCGACCGTCACCGGGCGGGCGGCGTCGGTGGCCACCAGGCCGTCGAGCCGGTCGCGGCTGGTGACGAGGGTGACGCACTCGTCCCCGCCGGGCAGCAACGGGCGGATCTGCTCGGAGTCGACGGCATTGTCCAGGACGACCAGCAGTCGGCGCCCGGCGGTCAGTTCGCGGTAGCGGGCCCCGACGGCGGTGGGCGAGCCCGGCATCCGCTCGACCGGGACGCCGAGCGCGAGCAGGAACTCGCGGAGCACGGCGCAGGTGTCCCGGGCCGGGGTGGGGCTGAAGCCGCACAGGTCGGCGAAGAGGGTGCCGTCGGGGAAGTCGGCGCGCCGTCGGTGCGACCAGTGCACGGCGAGCGCGGTCTTGCCGACGCCGGCAGGGCCCGTGAGCGTGACGATGGGGCCCGGCACCGCGCTCGTGACACGGTCGAGGACGGCGAGCTCGTCCTGTCGCGCGATGAAGCCCCGGGGCCGGCGGGGCAGGAGTTGGGGGGTGCCGACGGGCCCTGCGGCCACGGCGGCCTCGTGCGGCCAGGCGGTCGGCGACCCGGCCGCCGTCTCGTTGTCGGCATCGGCATCGGCATCGGCATCGGCCGGAGGCTGGGCGCCGGTGTCGATGCCGGTATCGGTATCGGTATCGACACCGGCATCGGTATCGGGGCGCAGAAGGGTGCGGTACGCGTCGGTGAGCACCGGTGCGGGGTCGACGCCGATCTCGTCGGCGAGCAGCTTCCGCGTACGGTGGAACCAGTCCAGCGCGTCCGCCTGCCGGCCCGCCCTGGCCAGGACCAGCATCAGCTGTGCCACGAGCGGCTCTCGCAGAGGGTGCGCGGTGGCCTCGGCGCGCAGCACGGACGCGGCGGCTCCGTGGTCGCCCAGCTGCCCGTACGCGCGCGCCAGCGCCTCCACGGCCGTCAGACGCAACTCCTCCAACGCGTGCGCGGGCGCCTCCAGCGGTGCGCTGTGCACGGTCCCGGCGAACGCCGGACCCTGCCACAGCCCCAGTGCCTCGCGCAGGACCGCCACGGCCTCCGCCGGGCCCGCGCTCCGCCGGACGAGCCGGAGCGACTCCTCGAACCGGTGGGCGTCCACGAGTGCTTCGGGCAGGCGCAGCCGGTACGCCGCCCCCTGGGTGAGGAGTTCCACGCCGTGCGCTTCCGCGTCGTGCTGTGCGAAGACCGCCCGGAGCCGGGAGACGTGTCCCTGCAGCACGGTGCGCGCGTGCCTCGGCGGTTCCTCGTCCCACAGTGCCTCGGTGAGTCGCTCGACGCCGACGGGCGTGTTCGAGTGGGCCAGCAGCATGGCGAGCAGGCTCCGGCGTTTGGCAGGGCCGAGCGGGAGGGGAGCCCCGTCCTTCGTCGTGACGGTGACGGGCCCCAACACGCGGAACTGCACAGACCCCACCCTTGTCGATCCGTACCGCTTCGTACCGTTCCGTCCACGTACTGACGGCCCCTGACCGAGGATAAGTCGGATTGTTCCGGCGACATGAGTACGGCCTCGGCCAATCATGGAACGCATATTCCGCCCTCGAACGCATGAATGGCGGAGCGGTGCGGACGGAGCGGTGCGGTGCGGTGCGGTGCGGTGCGGGCGGAGCGTTAGCGGGCCGTTAGAGCATCGTTGGCGGCCGGTGGAAGTGTTCGAGGCGTCGAGTCGTTCCGTCATCCCGATTGGGGAGTACACACATGACCTTGGCCATCCTCCGCCGGTCCGCCCTCGCGGTCACCACCCTCGCGCTCTCCGGTGCCGCCCTCGCCGGCGTCACCGCCGCCCCGGCGCAGGCGGCGGCGCCCGCCGCCGCTGCCGGCTTCTGTCACGTGTCCGGCCTCGGCGGTGACTACATCTGCGAGTACGGCGAGGCCTGGTTGACGTACCCGGCCGGAAACCGTCAGGTCTTCATCGTCGGCACCGATTTCGCGGTGTGGACCCGCTGGCAGTTCGCCGGCGGCTCCTGGAGCGAGTGGACCTCCATGGGCGGCACCGTGCGCAGTGGGGTCCGCATCGAGGGCAACAACACCTGGAACCCGACCATCTCGATCGTCGGCATGGACGGCGAGCGCTGGTCCCGGCACCGCCTGACCAGCGGTAGCTGGACCCCCTGGCAGAACTGACCCACGCGCCCCGGCGGGCCGCCACCCGCCGATCCCAGGGAGAGAACGGAACACCCGTGACGGGGGTGTCCCTGGCACGGCGGCAGGCGCCCCCACCCCCACCTCCCCCACGCCTGACCGCCGGGTCCGGTCGCCGCCACCCCAGGTGGCCGCCGGCCCCCGGCCATGCCCCCCGTGCCACGGCCCCCGACGCGGCAACGAGCCGCCGCGAGCCGCGACGCTCCGCCGCGTCAGAACGCGTAGAGGGCGTTGCCGTTCAGGGTCGCGGACATCACGCACGGGTTGGAGAAGGTGTGCTTCCACGAGACGCGCTCACCGTGCCAGACGCCGTCCGCGGTGACGGTGACGGGGTCGTAGTGCCGCGGGCACACCTGGCCCGGGTTCGGTGCGGCGAGCAGGCGGTCGAACTCGCCGCCGGTCTCGTTGAGGGCGTCGCACGCGGCCCTGGGGTCGGGGTGCGTGCCCTCGGCGGTGTAGGCGCAGCTGAGGACGACCGCACGCAGGGCCGTACCGGTGGCGGCGTCGTCCCCCTGGGTGACGGTGAAGACCATCGCGGAGGGTGCGTAGAGGCTCGTCGGGCTCGCCTCCGCCAGGCCCGCGGTGCCGGCGAGGCTGAGGAGAGCGGCGGCGGAGACGGTGGCTAAGCGGCGGCGCATGGCAAGGCCCACTTTCGATTCGAAGGATGTTTGGCGCGCTAGAACTTTCATGTGGCGCTCAACTGGGCATGAGCCTGCCAGGTATGAAGGTCCGTCGCACATGGGCGGTCGATTTACGGACAGTCCGTTCGGATGTCGGTCACCCGAGGGTCGATTCACGCAGCTCCCGCCGGGTGCCCGCAGGTCCGCAGCACGCGGGAGCGCGGTGCGTCACCCGGCGTGACCACGCTTCCCGCACCTGCGGCCCAGGTGGCGGCCACGCCCGGTTCACCGAACGGCCCACCAGGGTGACCGGATCGATGCGGTGGGGACCCCGCACGCCGAGACGCGGACACACCGGCCCGAACGATCCTCGGGACGCGTCCCTCCTGGCCGCCTCCGGGTGATCGGGCCGGTCAGCCGGCCTTCAGACGGCGACCGATCTCCTCCGTCATCCGGCGCTGGAGCTCCGCGAGCTGATCGTTCGTATAGCCCGTCAGGTCGCCCGGATCCCCTGGGTTCTTCGCGCCCTCCTGCTGCTTCTTCTGCTCCTCCCGCCGTTTGAGTTCCTGCTCCTCGGGCGATCCGGGCACCACGTACGCGCACCGGATGAGCGCTCCGTCGGCGGCCTTCAGGCAGGTCGCCTCACGGCCGCCCACCTGGCCCTTGCCCTCTACCCGGTAGCGGACGTTCTGCTCGCTGCCGACGGTGGCCGTCCACGTCCCGCCCCCGGTGGGTACGACCTCGAACACCTGGTCGTCGTTGTAGCAGCAGACGTCCCGGTACTCCGCCTTGATCAGGGCGACCAGCGCCTTCGGGGACGACCACGCCGGATCGAGGCGGTGGATGGTCATCGGCGCGAGCCCGCCGCCCCGGTGGCGGGTGGGCACCGTGGACACGGCCACGACCGAACTGGCCTCCCCCTGCGGCGTGAGCGGGGTGACGTACGCGCTGCGCCCGGCCTCTTCGACGTACCGCAGGGTGAACTCGGACTCGTTGCCCTCGTTGGCGCCGTCCTCGGAGGCATCCCATCCGCTGCGTTCGAACCACCAGTCGCTGAAGCCGCCCACCGCGGCGGTCCCTTCCCGCTGACGGGCGGCGAGGCTGATCGGATAGGACGGGCCGGGCACGGCGGAGGTGTCGGTGGTGAGGGTGAGCTTTCCGGTGCGCCCGTCGTAGAGCGCGACGCCGGCGGGGCGCTCGGTCACCACGAGGATCCCGGTCTGCCGCTTGAGCGGGACGACGACGACCGGTGTGCCGCCCGAGCAGGTCACGTAGGCGTCGTCGGCCTCGAACCGGACCCAGCGCTTCTCGGCCGAGATCTTCCTGCCGAGGTTGTGGGTGAACCAGCCGCTGATCCGGGCGTCCGCCGCGGACACGTCGAAGGCGCAGCGCTCCTGGCTGCGGCTCTCGCCGCCGAGCGGGACGTCCTGCACGAGGCCGACCTCGTACCCGGCCAGCCAGCCGCGGCGCTCCACCAGCGTGGCGAACCGGTCCGAGTCGGGGAGGTAGGTGATGTCGGAGATCTCGCCGGTGACATCGCCCAGGTGCGGGGCGGCCTGCGCCTTGCCGGCCACGTACGGCACCCGGGCCGCCAACGCCGGTACGGGCTCGGTCACGACCTGCGCGGTGGCCATGTACGCACGGTCCTGCAGGTACGAGCCGTACACGAGCCAGCCGACGGTGAGGCCCAACCCCACGACGGCGCCCAGGCACCCGAGGGTGACGGCCGCGTTCCCGGTGCCCGCGCCGCGCCCGGCCCGGCGCCGCAGCCATCCCACCACCAACACGCCCACCAGGGTGGCCGCGGCGGCCAGCAGGGGCAGGGCGAACCAGGAGACGAGCTTGCGCAACTCCCACACCACGATCGTGGTGTAGTACGAGGCGTACCAGAGTACGAACCCCACCGGCAGAACCACGAACCCCACGCGCAGTGCCCGACCCATCAGCGCCCCCGCCCCCTCGGCCCCACGTCCGTGCGTCCGATTCTCCACCCCGGACCGGAGCGTGTCACCGGGTTACGCGGACGCGGCCTCGGGCCCGCCGGCGGCAGCGGGCCGGGGTAGGGCTGCGGCGATCTCCCGTACGCGGTCCAGGGTGAATCCGTGGTCAGTGGTCAGTGGTCAGTGGTCAGTGGTCATGCCGGGGAGGGTAGAGGGCGGCTACGACGATCCGACCGTCGGGCGGGACCGGCGGACGGGACGGCCGTCGGGGCCTTCGGTGAGCCAGGAACCGTCACCCAGAGGTACCCCCTCGTACGGGTTGCTCACGTCGAGGTCGATCTCGCCGAGGAGCGCGCCGGTGTGCACGTCGACGAGGTGGTGGCGGAACCACTCCTCCTCGTCCTCGCGTTCACCGCCCAGGGTGACGACGGCCGTGTCCGGGGTCAGGTAGCCGCCGCTCCATTCCACGTACGTGTCGTCCGGGTCGTACCCGAAGGCGTCGACGGACAGGGTGAACAGCACGTCCCCGCTGGGGTGGTCGTGGAAGGCGACGTCCCCCTGTTCGTGGTCGACGGTCATGAACTGCCGCCCGCCCGGCGCCAGGTCGATCAGGCAGCGGTCCGGCCACGGGTACGTCACGAACTGCGGCGCGCCGTCGGCGCCGATCACACCTCTGACGACGACGGCCCCGTCCTGGCCCTCACCGATGGTGAGGTACACACTGCCGTCGGCCGGGTGCGCGTGGTGGAGACCACCGTGCCCGACGGTCTCCAACTCCCGGCGGGCGAGGACCTCCCCGCTGTCGGCGTCGTACACGACCCACTGGTCCGCGACCCGGCGCTGCGCCATCACGTCCGGCCGGTAGACCCACACGGTGCGGCCGTCCTGGGACAGCGAACAGCCGGGCTGATGGCCGTGACGCACTTCCGAGTGCGGCGCGAAGGCCGACACCCACACCGGGTCGCCGGAGCGCGTGAGACAGACGACCTCGTTCAGCGTGGTGTACACGACCCGCTCGAGATCGGGCCGCACCACGGACTCCTCTACCGCGTCGCCGGCGCGCGGCCGGAACACCACGGCGGGCTCCAGCGGTCCGAAGGTGTCGGGGTCCACCACGTAGGCGTGGATCAGCCCGTCATGGTGGCGCGTGATGACCTTCGAAGGCCGCCCAGGGTTCATCCACCGAGACTAACCCCCAGCTCAGCCCGGCCGACGGCCGGGACCGGGAGACTTCGGGGGTCGACCGGCCGGGGGACGAAGACCGGGGAGTCCGACTGGTAGAAGAGGTCGATGTCGGCCTCCTCCCCGCCGACGATCAGAGTGTCCCAGGCGCCGCTCTCCCGCAGGGTCCGCAGGGTGGCGGGGGCGATCGAGGTCAGGTGGGCGCGGAGTTCACCGTCCGTGGGCAGGCCGGGCAGCCGGGACCCCAACCGGTCGCGGATCCCGGCCATCCGCTCCAGCAGCGCGTCCAGGTCGCTCCCGTCCGCGCCGCCGGCGCCCGGACCGGCCTCCGCGCTGCTCGCGATGACGTCCCGGATGGCGCGGGTGACGCCCTGGTCGTCGGTGGTCACCATGGCGTTCCAGGCCCGGCTCTTGTGCCGGTACTGGAGCATGGACATGGCGGCCTCGTGCCGGATGAAGTCGGCGTCCCGCAGCGGCTTGCCCTGCCAGGCGCGGCTGAGCGAACGGGCCAGTGAAGTGGCCGAGGCGAGACCGCTGTTGAGGCCTCGGCCCGGCCAGAAGTGGATGGCGTTGGCGGCGTCGCCCAGCAGGAAGCCGAAGGTGCCGGGGCTGGTCGCGGTCGGCCGGTGCAGCTGCGCCGTGAACCGCGGGCGCTGCACCATGTCCAGTCGGAACGAGGTGATCGCCGACAGGTCGTCCTCGGCCACCCCGAAGAGGCGCAGGCCCTGCCGGATCTCCTTCCACAGCGGGGAGCCACGCAGCAGGGCGGGCAGGAAGAGGGTGCCGTGCGTGGGGCAGCGGAACTCGTTGTCCTCCTCCTGCCGGCTCATCAGGCAGGGGCGGGCGGCGATGCACTCCTCGAAGACCTGGCGGACCGGGTCGATGCCGATGACGTTCCTGGCCTCCTCCCGGGTGAGCCGCATGTTCAGGAACCCCTCGCCGCGCAGCGAGTTGAGCAGGAAGCGGTTCTGCGACACCGTGAGCAGCACGCTCATCGGGTCCGGCAGCTTCGACTTGACCCGCAGCCCCAGCACGACGTCCTGAAGGTGCTCGCCGTCGAGGGAGTAGATCGAGGCGTCGGCCGTGCCGAAGCGGTCGGCGTAGTGCTCGCGGGTGCGGGAGCGTCCGCCCTCGCAGACCACGAGGACGTGTTCCTGCGTGAGCCGGTTCTGCCGCTCCGTCACGTCGAAGCGTTCGGGGACGAGGCGGATGGCCGGCCGCCGGTTCGCCAGGTCCAGCAGCCGGTCCTCGATGTGGGCGATCCGGATGTTGCGGGGCGGGTGGCCGTCGACCGAGTCCGGCCCGACGGGCCACATCTCGGAGTAGGCGCCGACGTCGTCGAACAGTGCGCCGAGGACCTCTTCGGACAGGGCGAGGTACTGGCGGCTCTGGACGGTCACGACCTGTTGGCGGCGGAAATTGCCCTGGGTCTCGTCCTTCCAGACGATCGCGGAGCCCTTCCTGGTCCAGCGCCCGTCGTAGAGGGTGATGGCGGTCCGGCCGGGCAGCATCTCGTCGAGCGCCAGGGCGAAGGCGAGGCCCACCGGGCCGCCGCCGGTGATGGTGACCCGCAGCACGCCGGGGTCGGCCGTGCTCACCCGGGGGACGTCCAGGAGGGAGAGGTCCATGACCGTCTCCATGGCGTCCTGCGCCTCGTAGAGGAACGTTTCGTCACCGATCCGGATGCAGTCGTTCGGGCGCAGTACGTGCCGGGTGACGCGCCGGTCGTTGACGAACGTGCCGTTGCGGCTGTCCCGGTCGTAGAGGACGAACCCGGGGTCCTCCGCGAGGATCTCGGCGTGCAGCCGGGAGGCGTTGGCGCTCACGATCACGACGCCGCTGTCGCTCTTGCGCCCGAAACTGAGGGGCTCGCCGCCCAGGACCACGCTCTGTCCGGCGAACGGACCCGTGCGCCCCACGATGACCGATGGCACTCCACACCCCTTGAAGACGATGTCGTTGATTTCCCGTACGCCGACAACACGTCATCGAGAAGGTGTTCGGTTCAACCATTTCTTGGAATCTTTCGAGTCCCTCTGAACCGGGGGCCCGGTCCGTACGTGATGTTCGCGTCGGCCGGCGCCAAGAAGGAGAACCGCCCCCATGTACAACGAGGAAAACGAGACCGTGACGGAGACCGCGTTCACGGCCACCACCGCAGGTGCGGCCGCAGGCATGGACGCGGCGGGCGGGGAGCGGCTGATCGCGGGCCGCTACCGGTTGCTGTCCCGGCTCGGCGAAGGCGGTATGGGCACCGTGTGGCGGGCCCTCGACGAGACCCTGTACCGGGAGGTCGCGGTCAAGGAGGTACGGGCTCCGGCCGGGCTGCAGGCCGGTGACATCACGCGGATGTACAGCCGGCTGGAGCGGGAGGCGTGGGCTGCGGCCCGCATACCCGACCGCAACGTGGTCACGATCCACGACGTGGTCATGGAGGACGACCGGCCGTGGGTCGTGATGGAGCTGATCCGCGGACGGTCGCTCGCCGATCTGCTGCGGGCCGAGGGCCCGCTCACACCCCGGCACGCCGCGCACATCGGTGGGGAGGTGTTGAGCGCGCTGCGCGCCGCGCACGCCGTCGGGGTGGAGCACCGGGACGTGAAGCCGGCGAACGTCCTGCTCTCCGAGGACGGGCGGGTCGTGCTCAGCGACTTCGGCATCGCGATGGTCGAGGGCAGCACCGCCCTGACCATGACCGGCGAGCTGGTCGGCTCCCCCGAGTACCTGCCGCCGGAGCGGGCACTGGGCCGCCCCTCGGGCCCCGAGTCCGACCTGTGGTCCCTCGGTGTCCTGCTGTACGCGGCCGTGGAGGGGATCTCCCCCTTCCGGCACGACACCGCGCTGAGCACCCTGCGGGCGGTCGTGGACGAGGAACCGCCGGTGCCCACCCGCGCCGGACCGCTGGCCCCGGTCATCGCCGGTCTGCTCCGCAAGGAGCCCGCGGAGCGGACCCCTTCCGCCGAAGCCGCGGAGGCCCTGCGGGACATCGCGCACCCGGACGCCACCACGACCGCCGGCGCCCGCGTCCTGGCGGACCCCGCCGCACCCGCCACGGCACGGGCCCTTGCGGAGCCCGGGGCCGCGGCGCCCGCCGCCCCGCCCCGCAGGCGCCGTACGGCGGCCTTCGTCGCGGCCGGCGTGGCCGCCTGCGTACTGATCGGCGGCGGGATCGCCTACGCGCTGAACGGCGACGACGGGAACACCGGAACCGATCCGGGCGTACGGATGTCGGTGGCGGGCACGAACACGACCTACACCGGCGGCTGTCCGATCCCCGAAGGCCGGGCCCCGGCGTTCATCGCGACCTTCACCGCGTCGGAGCCGACGCTGATCTCCTACCGCTGGGTCTCCGGTGACGGCTCCGTGGTGGATCCGCACTGGCGCACCCTGTCGATCGGGGACAAGGCCGAGCCGACGAAGCGCGACACCGTACGCCTGACGGCCTACGCGAAGTCGGGCACCCTGACGACGGGGATGGCCGTGGAACTCCAGAGCCCCATCCGCGTCACCTCCAACCCGGTCCCCTTCTCGATCACCTGCACCGGCTGAACCCCGCGCGGGCCCGACCGGAGCCGGTCGGGGCCCTCACGAAGCCTCGGACTCCGCCCGCTCGACGTTGGCGACCATCCTGCGCAGCACCTTGAGGGCCGCCACGTACTCCTCGTCGCCGATGCCCTGGTGGACCACGGCACGCTGCTCGGTCACCAGCTGCCGAAGCCGCGCCCTGGCGGCTTGCCCGGCCTCGGTGAGGTGCAGGCGCCCGCGGTCGTCGGTCGAGAGCCACCCGCGGTGGAGCAGCTGGTCCACGACCCGGGCGATCTCGTGCGGTCCTTCCGCCAAAGGGGTCAGTTGGGTGATGACCTCTTCCCGGGCGGGTGCGGGAAGCCCGCTGTTGACCCGGTTGAGGACCCAGTACTGCGGCTGTGTCACATCGATCCGGGCCATGGCGTCCCGCAGCTGCCGGGTGACGGCCGTGTGGGCCAGGCCGCTCCAGTAGCCGATGGGCTGGGTGGCCAACATGTCGTCGGTGGCGGCCGGATCGGCCGGCGCCTGGTCGGTGGTGGTGCCGGTCAACGGTTTCATCATCACGACGCTACACACCCCCGGGCGCCGACCTCACCGGCGGTCGGATCCCGGACAGGCCGGCTCCCAGGTGGCTCCCTCGGCGACGGCGTCGAGTTCGGCCCGGGTGAGGCCGCCACCGACCGCCGCACAGGCTGCGGCCCGTGGATCGCGGGCGGCCGTCACCGCCTCGGTGACGTCCCGTACGACGAGAACCGGCGAGCCGAGCAGGAGACGGCCCGGCGGGAGGGCGAACGCCCACGGGTGCTCGGCGAAGCCGTCGTGCCCGAGCGCCACCGGCTCCATGCCAGGTCGTACGAGCCAGGTGGTGAAGTCCCGGAATCCGGAGGTGGTGGCGAGCGCGCCCCAGGCCCCTTGCACCAACACGTCCATGGCGTGGGCCCCCTTGGGCATCGGGAGGTCGTCGAGAGGCTCGGCCTTGCCCTTGCCCGAATCGGACAACCGCCAACCATGGGCCCCGGACCGGAGGATGCTCCCGTCCTCGCTGAAGAGGAGGCCACCCCCCGAGGTCGTGCCGGGGATGGTCTGCGTCCGGCGGGCCTGACCCGCGGCGGAAAGGTCCCACACGCTCAGCCCCGTCCGTCCGCCGTCCAGGGCCAGCGTCCGCCCGTCGGGGGACAGCGCCGCGCCGCCCTCGGTGTCGGTGTCGGATCCGGTCTCCGTGCCGGACTCGGACACCACGCCGGAGTCGAGGTCCAGGACGGAGTCGGAGCCGGAGCCGGAGTCCAGGCCTGGGCCAGGGGTCGTCGTCTCGTACTCCTCCGGGCCGGCTCCGTCGCCCGGGATCGCGCCCGGCTCCGGCATGCCCGTCCCCGGGACCTGCTGCTCGTCCACCGTGGGGGTTGAGGTGCCGGACATGAGCCGCTGGAACGGCGAAGCGTGGCTCCCGTCGCCGTCGACCCGCCAGACCAGCGCCTCGGAATTGCCACCGCGCACCGCCACCACGGTCTTCCCCTCCGGGCCGACCAGCAGGGAGGCGATGCCCCCGGTCGTGTGTCCCGTTCCGGACCCGCTCGGGCTTCCGCTGTCCGCCGCGATGTCCGCGGGCAGCGGGAACGTGGCCTCCAGTCGGCGCGGCCGGGCCCGGTCGCTCACGTCCCACAGCGACAGCTCACCGTGATCGAACACGGCCATGCGGGTGGCGTCCTGATCGATCCCCAACAGGTCGGCAGGGGTCTCCAGAGTGCCGAGCCGCCGGAAGGGTGGGCCGGCCGCGGTGTCGAAGAGGACGGTCTCCAGTTCCTGTTTCGTGGTGCCTTCGACGAGCTGGGTCACGGCCAGGACCGATGTCCGTGGGGCGTACGCCACTGCGGCCATCTTGTAGCTCGTGAGGGGCGCCGGGGCCGCCGAGGGGGTCTGGGTGGACACGTCCCAGAACCGCACCGCACCGTCGTCGCCGCCGAGCGCCAGCCGCTTCCCGTCCGGGCTGTAGGCGATCGGCGGTACGAGGTCGACGGCCGACGGGGGCTTCGCGGCGGCCGTCGCGCCCTTCGTCATGCGCAGCACGACCTCGCTGCCGAGCAGGATCACCCCGGAGTCGTCCCGCGCCGCGGCGCTCCCGCGCGGCCCGGGCACCACCCAGCTCGACCCACGGAGGACCGTTTCGAGCCGGTATCCGGGGCCGGTCCGCTCCGGGTAGATGTTCCAGACGTCGATGAACCGGTTGCCGGCGCCCGCTCCCGCCGCGAGGGGGTGCGTGGTGGCGGTGTAGAGGCTGTAGTCGTCCGTGCCGTGGAAGGCGACTCCTTCGGTGGGGTTGATCTGTCCGCCGCCGCGCGGGTCGTCGGCGCCGGTGGAACGGACCGGTTCGATCGTGACGGTCACCGGGAGCGCGGCGGCCTGTGTGTCGTGCACCTGGATGTTGCGGTCGTCGGCGACGGCGACCCGGTTGCCGGAGGCGTTGACCGCGAGGCCGACGAGGTCGTTGTCCGCTGTGGGGGTGTAGGCGGCCATCTGCCTCTTCTTCCGGGGCGTGGCGGGGTTCGTGACGTCGTACACGGTGAGGGCCTCCGGGGCGGCCGAGTCGCCGGCGGCCGGCGGGGTGAGCGGCCCGAGGGTGGCCAGGGTACGGCCGTCACCGCTGACGGCGGCCTGCAGCACCTGTCCGCCGCCCGGCAGTTCCGCGAGCCGCTGCGGCTTCGCCGGGTCCGCGAAGCTCCATACCTCGGCCCGGAGGTCGGCGGTCCCGATGAGCACGGCCGCTCCCCCGGGAGTGGTCAGCGGCAGCAGGACCGGCTGTACCTCGCGCTGCGGCTTGCGGGCGTTGGTTCCGGACGGCACCGGAAGGGTGGCCACCGTGGCACGGGACGCCGCGTCCCGGACGGTGATCCGGTCCGCGTCCCGGCTGAGCAGGGTACGGCCGCCTCCCGTGTAGCCGAGCACCGTCGGCCCGGGGGTGCCCACCACCGGCGGTACCTCGCCGCGGTAGCGGGTCTCCAGCAGGATGCGCAGCATGGCGTTTTCGGAGGCGTCGCCCGGGCTCATGCGGTGTGCGGACAGGGCCAGCCGCAGGGCGCGGCCCGGATCGGAATCCTGGACGGCAGTGGCTTCATTGAGGAGGGACCGCGCCTGCTTCTCGCGTTTCTCCGCCGCGGTCCTCTCCGCCTGGCGGTGGGCGACGAACGCGAACACGAGGGCCACGGAGAGCAGGAGGGCGAGGGCCTGCCCGCCGAGGACCTTCCAACTGAACGTGCTGGCCTTACGCCGGGCCTTCGGCACATCGGAGGCGGCGGCGATCTGCATCGGTTCACCGGGGAGCTCGCCGGCCACCCCGCGTGCCTCGCGCCCGTCCGACTCGGCGACGACGACCACCCCGAGGTCGTGCGCGGCTCTCAGTTTGGCGCGGAACCCGGAGACGGAGACCAGCTCGCCGTCGTCCGTGACGTCCGCCGTGACGGAGTTGCTCGCCCTGACCCGGCGGTAAAAAAGGGCCCGGCGACCGAGGGCGGTGCACCACAGCCCGACGTCGCCCCGGCGCAGGGCCGGCTGCCGGACGCGTACGGTCTCGGCGAGCAGCACCCCGAAGGCCGCGCCGAGGGACGGTCCCGCGATCCGGTAGGGCACCGAGCCCTTGGTGGCACCCGTCTCGCCCGCGAGCGTGAACCCCTGCAGGGACCACAGCACGGTTCCCGACAGCCGCCGCCCGGACGCGTTCCAGGCCCGGGACATGGCCGCGGCGTACTTGTGGTCGGCGGTGAACAGCGGCATGGTCTCGGGGTCGGGCACCAGGCCACGGGGCCCGCCCGGCAGCAGGGTCAGGGCGAGTCGCCCGGAGGCGCCCACGCCCTGATGGTCGAACAGGACGCGCACCGCCACCGGCTTCCTGGCGGAGCCGGGGAGCCGGCCCAACGCAAGCCGGCACAGGGCCAGGGCCGCGGCCAGCACCGGTCCCGTACGAACGGCGTCCCCCGCCGCGGCCGCGAGCCGGTCCAGGGAGCGCCGGAGTCGCTCGTCGCCGTGGGCGAGATCGGCCGGGTCCCAGGTCGCGGTCTCGAGGTCCGCGGTGGCTCCGGCGCCCCGGTACCAGGCCAGGGCGACCGCCAGGCGGGCCTCGTCCGCCTCGGGGTCGAGGAGGTCGAGCGCGAGTGCGGCTTGGACCCGTACCGCGTCGAGGACCGGCTTCGGCTTCCCCGGATCGAACACCGCGTGGCCGGAGGCCGTGCGCAGGCCATCGGTCAGGGAGTCGTCGTACCCGTCTACTTTGATCTTGCCCAGGGCGTCATGGAAGGCGGTGGCCTTCCCGGTGTACAGGATGCCCAGGGCAGCCGTGTCGGACCGTTCGACCAAGCGGGAGAGCCAGGCGACCGACGCACCCGGGTTCTCGGCCATCGTCCTGCGTAATGCTCCGACCTCCCCGGGGGTCTGACGCGCGGAGGTGAGGGCGGTGTCCAACGCATCGAGCGTTCCGCTCCGGCCCCGGCCGCGGCCGACGGCGGTCATGGTCTCGTCCTTCATCATCGTCATCCCGTTCAGGCTCCTTCCGCAGCGCGGCGTACGGGGTGGCCGGCGGGAAGCCGGTCGAGCAGTTCGCGCCAGTTGTCCTCGTCGGAGTCCCGCACCTGGCAGGCCAGCGTGCTCCGCACGGCCTCGGGGTCCAGGAACGGCAGGTCGGCAAGGCCGAGCGGCGGACCGGCCTGGTCCGCGGTGACCACGGCCTCCGCCACGGCCGTCATCTCCAGGTCGCCGGACAGGCGGTCGTCGAAGGGCATCAGCAGGACGTACAGGTCGCTGCCTTCGACGGCGCCGGTGACGTGGACGGGCAGCAGCAGCACCTCGTCGTAGCCCCGGGCCAGCAGCGCCGCATCGGCGGTGTCGAGGGGGGCGGAGACCGCGACGTAGAGACCGCCGTCGTCCTGGACGGTCAGGGTGAGGGTGAACGCCGAACGCAGCACCTCGTCCTCGGCCGAGTCGGCTCCGCCCGCCGCGGCGGGTGCGAACCCGTTCCTTACCGAGGCCGGCCTGCCGTAGTCCAGCCGGTGCCACACGACGTCCGCGCTCCGGGCCCCGGCGCTCCCGCCCCCGGGGCCGGCGAAGGCCCCGGCGAGTCGTTCCGCCGCGAGTGCCGCCGTGGCGGACAGGAAGGCGTCGCCGCGGGCGATCGCGTCCAGCAGCAGGATCAGCCGCTCCCGGGTCGGTCGTGGGATCCGGCCGGTGGCGGCCCCCGCGAGGCGTGCGCACAGGGCGGTCGTCGCGACCCGTCGGCGCCGCAGGTCGGACGCGCGCAGGGCGGAGCCGAGTTGTTCCAGAGCGGCGGTGAACCGGGACCCGGCGGGCGCGAAGTAGTGCCGCAGCCGTACGGGGCGGTTCGCGGGGGCGTCGCCCTCCGCCGGTCCGGACGCGTCCAGGGCCGCGGTCACCTCGTCCGCGAGCCGGTCCACGCGCTCCCACGGCAGCACGTGGAAGCAGTCGGGTTCGGGCCGGCCCTCGGCCGCGAGGCGGTCCAGCAGGCTGTAGCGCAGACCGGGGTGGGCCGCGGCGAGGAGGGCCTGTTCGGTCGGCTCCAGCCGCTCGGCCGGCCAGCGCCGTTCGATCGCGGCGACGGCCTCGGCCGTGGCGGGGTCGGCGGGCAACGGCTGCCCGAGGTCGTCGAGTTCCAGGACGGCCTCGCCGGTGGCGGGCTCGATCAGTGCGAGGGCGTGGCCGCCGTCGGCCAGCGGCAGCGAGCCGCGCTCCCAGCCGGTGCGGAAGCGGTCCAGGCTTCGGGCGTCGGCGCGCTCGTCGCCCTCGTTGACGGGGCCGTGGGCGACCCAGAACGGTCCCGGTGCGGACGCGCGGGTGCCGCCGTTGCCTCGGACCTGGCCGGGGATCGGCGTGGTGTCGCCGGGGTGCGGCCCGGTGGGACGGGCGTCCCGGACCCAGGTGGTCAGTGGCCGGTGCACGGCGGTCATGCGCGGGCCTCCGCGGTGAGTCGGTCGACCAGTGCCACGGCGGCGGGGCCGAGGAGCCCGGCGATCTCCAGGGCCCGGTGCAGGCCTTCGTCGGGGACGCAACTGCGCCAGGAGTGCCGCAGCGCCCTCCAGTCGGACTCGCCGAGGTGGTCGGGCAGGTCGGCGGGGAGTTCGGCGGCCCAGTCCCGAAGGTGGGTGATGTCCGCGTCCGGGTAGCGGAAGACGAACTTGATGAAGCGGAGCAGCACCAGGGCGCTCCGTCCGGCGGGCCGCTCGGTGTTGCGGCTGGCGAGCACGCGCGGCCGGGCCCGCAGGTGGGCGACGCCCTCTCCGGTGGGGTCGACGAGCAGCCGCCTGCCGTGGTCGTAGTAGAGGCTGTTGACGGTCAGGTCGCGGGAGGTGACGTCGTCGGTCAGGCTGCCGCCGTAGGCGGGGAAGGGGAAGTCGGTCACGGCGAGCGCCTTGTACTCCAGGATGCGGGAGCCGCCGCCCTGTTCGGGCCGCGACAGGTGGACCACGAGGCTGGGCCGGCTCATCCGTGCCCGGTAGTCGCCGAGTCCGGCGTCCACGGACAGGTCGTCGATCTCCTGGCGCAGCTCCAGGGGCGGGAGTGTCCCGGCAAAGTCCAGGTCGTTGGGCTCGGCCTCGGGGCCCACGTCCACCAGGTCCCGCACAGCGCCTCCGATCAGCCAGAAGTGGTGTCCGCGCTCCGGTAACCGCTCCATCAGCAGACGGACGAAGGCGCCCTCGGCTCCGGACCCGTCCAGGCACCCGTCGACCGCGTCCCCGATTCCCGGCGCGTCCTCCTCGGCCGGGCGGAAGGCCTCCGAGAGGCAGGGGTCGGCCGGGCCCGGTCCCTGGAACTCGATCCGCAGGTCCGCCCGGCCCGGTCCGCCCTCGGGGGGCTCCGGCGCCTCCCGGTCGCGCTCCCGCAGCAACACCTCGCGGAGCCCGTCGGTCACCGCCATCCCCAGCAGCGGTTCGTCGTCGGCCAGATCGCCGCGTACGGGCGTGCCGTCCTGCGCGCGCCGGTACATCTGCGACGGTTCCTTCGTGTCGTTCTCGTCGGGCAAGGTTCCTCCCCTGTTCTGCCCCTGTTCCACCGTGCTCACTTCCCCACCGTGTGCCTCAGCTGCCCGACAGGGACCTGCCCAGTCCCAGTCCCACCGCCGAGGCGAGCACCCACCCGATGCCGACCAGTGCGTAGCCGAACCACTGGGTGGCGCCCGCCGGTTGGAAGGCGGTCTCCTGGCCGAGGTTCACCAGCGGCAGGAGGAGGTCCAGTGTGTAGGCCGCCGCCTGGAAGCGCGGGGCTTTCTCCGGTTCCAGTGCGGTCGGCGGTACGGACCCGAAGACGACGGTGCCGAGCACGACCAGGGCGGCCAGCCAGCCCAGGGCCCGCCACGGCCGGAAGCCGTAGCCGACCGTCACCTGCAGTACGCCCTCCCACCAGCGGATCGGTCCGGACAGCGCGGCGCGGTGGCGGCGCTGGGCGGCGTAGCGGACCTTGCGGGCGTCCAGCGGGCGGCCGAGGGCCGTGTAGTGCTGGGCGAGTTGCTCGTACGGCTGTGCGGTGGCCTCGGCCGACGGGTCGCGGGTGAGCCAGCCCAGCCGTTCGGCGGCGGGCAGGACGGGGTGCAGGGCGCGGTAGGACAGTCCGGCGAGGCCGGCACGCGCGGGCCAGTGGGCGGGGCCGTCGAGCAGGACTCCCACCGCGCCCTGGTCCAGGTTCAGCTCGTCGGCGCGGTCGACGCGCAGGTCGAGGGTGTCGCGTACGTGGATCCCGGCGGCCGAGACGGTGCCGCGGGTGACGGTGAGGCCGTGCAGGCTCACGTCGGACGCGGACAGCCGGTCCAGGGCGAGCGCGGTCAGTCCGCCGGGGTGGCCGATCCGGGCTCCCGAGAGGTCGAGGCGGGTGCGCAGTTCGGCCCCGGTCAGGCGGACCTCGCCGGCGGCGGTGAACGGCGCCGTGCACCACACCGCACCGCGTACGGTCGCCCCCGAGGCGCCGAGCGCGATGCCGTCGGGGTGGGTGAGGCGGGCGCCGGTCAGCTGGACGCTGCCCGCGACGTCCGCGTTGAACATCCGCAGCGCTCCGTCGACCACCAGCCGGCGGGCCAGCAGCCGGTCCCCGAGCACCGACCGGTCCAGGACGAGCGCGTCGCCGCCGGGCGCGCGGACCGCGGCGTCGTCGAGCCGTACGGGCCCCACCACCCGGATCCCCGCCAGGAACACCACCCCGGACGCCGCCGTCCCCGCGAGGTCCAGGCCTCCGGCGACGACCATGCCCTCCGCGGCCAGTGCCCTGCCGTCGGCCCCCGGTCCCAACGTGCTGCCGGTCAGTACCACGTCGGTCTCCGCCCGTACCCGCTCCAGCCGTACGCCGCCCGGGATCGTGCAGCCCCGCAGCTCCAGCGGGCCCTGCACCCGTATCCGGTCCGCGTGCACGGCGGGCAGGCGGCACCGGGTCAGGGCGAGGCCGGGCAGCAGGGCGTCGGCGCACACGAGCGGCTCGTCGAACTCGCAGTCCTCGAAGCGGATCCGGAGGATCTCCGGGGCCACTCCGCCCCCCGTCAGGTCGAGCCGTCCGACCACGCGCGCGCCGCGCAGCCGCAGGGCGGGCGCCCCGTCCCGCCCCGCG
>NZ_JBGBPT010000126.1:0-19098 GCF_041106355.1 Streptomyces sp. BF23-19
CCGCCTCGGCCGCGCTGGCCGTCGTGGCGGCGGCCGTGGCGGTGGGCGGGGCGGAGGCGCAGGCCTCACGGGGCGCCGCCGCCCGGCCCGAGGTGCGGGCCTCCCAGGGTGCGGCGCCACCCGCCGCGGTGCGGATGGTGTCGGCTCCCGTGCGCATCGCGGACGCGGCGACGGTACGGCTGTTGCGGCCCGGAGCCCGGGTGGACGTGGTCGCGGCGGAGCGCACCGGGCCGCCCGAGGTGGTGGCCGCGGGGGCGCTGGTCGCCGAAGTACCCGATCCGGACAAGGGTGTAGCGGACGGTGGGGCGTTGGTGGTGCTGTCCGTACCGCGGGACACCGCGCGGGTTCTCGTGGGCACGGGCGCCACGACCCGACTGGCGGTGACGTTGTGCTGATTCGCACGCACGGCCGGTCGATTCACCTCAAGACGAGGGCCGATTGGACACACCGCGGCCGGACTGCCGTAGCTTTCGGAACCGTTGACTCCGTGTTCGGCAGATGTGAAGAGAGGCTCAGTGGTGAGCGAGAAGAAGAAGGAGAGCGTGCTGGCAGGCTTCAAGGCCTTCCTGATGCGCGGCAACGTGGTCGACCTGGCGGTGGCCGTGGTCATCGGCGCCGCGTTCACGAACATCGTGAACTCGGTGGTCAAGGGGCTCATCAGCCCGTTGGTCGGCGCGGTCGGCACGCAGAGCCTGGACGGCTACAAGTCCTGCCTCAAGGCACCTTGTGGCATCGGCGCGAACGGCCAGCCGACGGGTGTCGAGATCCTCTGGGGCTCGGTGCTGAACGCGACGCTGACCTTCGTCATCACCGCGGCGGTCGTGTACTTCTTGATGGTGCTGCCGATGTCGAAGTACCTCGCCAAGCAGGAGGCCCGGCGCAAGGCGAAGGAAGGTGTTCAGGAGGTCGTCGAGATCACCGAGCTGGAGCTCCTGAAGGAGATCCGGGACGCTCTGGTCGCCCAGCGCGGTGGTGGCACGGCGCCGACCGGTTCTCGCGACGGGTTCTGACCTGTCCGGCCGCCTCGGGCGGTCAGACGTGGTGCGGGGGCTTCTCGTCGAGGAAGCGGGCCAGGTCGGCCGCGCTTCCGCCGGCGGGCGGCCGCTCGCCCCAGCCTCGGTCGGTGTCGTCCGAGGACTGCTGGTCCAGCGGGTCGTCGAAGACCAGCCGGGGCTTCGGCCGGGGCCGGTCGGCCTCGGGGGCGGTACGCGAGGGCTGCGGGCCGGGTGCGGGGGTGCTGCTCATGCCTCCAGGGTACGGCCGCCCCCCGCGCCGCCCCGGCCGCCCGGTCCTCCACCCCGGCCGGCGGCCTGTCCCCGGGCTCGACCGCCGGCCCGCTCCCCGGCCCCCTCCCCGGCTCGGTGCGGCCGGGCGGCTCGGCCACAGTGCGGCCGGGGGACCACCGGCACACCGGCGGGCACGTGGCCCGGATGCCGATGAGGGGCCCGTGACGGTGCCCGCCTGCGGCTCGGACCGGTTCGGGGCCGCGGACCGCGCCTCGCCTCCGCCCGGGGCACACGGGGCGAGCGGGCCGCGCGTCCGTCCTGCCGGAGGTCCCTGCCTCTGGTCTCCTGGCCGGTATGGCCTACTCCCCCATGACCGCTCGCAGCCCCGACGAGCTCCACCGTGCCGCCACCCCGCTGGAGCTGTTCTTCGACCTCTGCTTCGTCGTCGCCATCGCCCAGGCCGGCGCCCGGCTGGTGCACTCGCTCGCGGAGGGCCATCCCGGCGCCGGGGTGGTCGGCTACTTCTTCGTCTTCTTCGGCGTGTGGTGGGCCTGGATGAACTTCACCTGGTTCGCCTCGGCGTACGACGTGGACGACGTCCCGTACCGGGTCGCGACGCTCGTGCAGATCGCGGGTGTGCTCGTGTACGCGGCCGGGGTGAGCCGGGCCTTCGACGACAACGACTGGGCGGTCGCGGTCGCCGGCTACATCATCATGCGCGTCGCCCTGACGGCGCAGTGGCTGCGGGCCGCCTCCGGGGAGCAGGGCGAGGCCCGGGCGGCGGCGCTGAAGTACGCGGCCGGACTGGTGATCTGCCAGCTGGGCTGGATCGGCCTGCTGTTCGTCCCCGACGACCTGAAGCGCTGGACGTTCCTCGTCCTGCTCGTCGCCGAGCTGGCGGTTCCGGTGATCGCGGAACGCGGGCACCAGACACCGTGGCACGCGCACCACATCGTGGAGCGGTACGGCCTGTTCACCATCATCGTGCTCGGCGAGACGATCGCCGCGGCCACGGTGGCCGTGAAGTCCGCGATCGACGAGCACGAGGCGCTGGACCAGTTGCTGCCCATCGCGGCGGGCGGGCTGCTGATCGTCTTCGCCGCGTGGTGGATCTACTTCGCCGTGCCGATGCACGAGCACCTGACGTCCAACCGCGAGGCCATCCCGTGGGGTTACGGACACCTGCTGATCTTCCTCTCGGGTGCGGCGATCGGCGCCGGCATCGAGGTCGCGGTCGAGCACGCGGTCGGCAAGGCGCACATCTCCCAGGTCGCCGCGAACGCGGCCGTGATGGTCCCGAGCGCGCTGTTCCTGCTGATGGTGTGGCTGCTGCACTCCCGCCACTTCAAGCGCGGACTCGCCCAGCAGCTGGTCCTGCCGGTGTCCGCCCTCGTGACGCTCGCCTGCACCTGGTCGGGTGCGTACGCGGTCCTGTGGGCGGGCCTCGTCGGGGTGCTGACGGTGGCGGTCGGCCTGACCCTGTCCACGCGGGCCGATGCGACCACCGGCGCCGGCGTCTGAGCCCCGGGCCGTCCTCGCCCGCCACCCGTACCCGGGCCCGAGCCCCGGCGAACCGTCACTCCCGCGCCCCCGCCACCGTTCTCCAGCGCAGAACGACGCGCACCGACTGGAGGCCCTGCCTTGACACTCCCGGCACAACGCCACGGCACCGACCCCGGCAGGGAGCTGGCCGAGCCAGGCTTCTGGCAGCAGCCCCCCGCCCACCGCCTCGCCGCCTTCGCCCGGCTGCGCGCGGCCGAGGGCCCTGTGTTCGTCCCCGAAGGGTCCGGGCCCGGCCACTGGGCCCTCGTCCGCCACGCCCAGGTGCAGGAGGCAAGCCGCCTCCCGAAGGTCTTCGCCAGTGCCCCCGGCGTGACCACCCCCGAGCCGGCCCGCTGGGTGCGGGCCCTGTTCGGAGATTCGATGGTCAATCTGGACGGCCCCGACCACGCCCAGCTGCGCAAGATCGTGCAGCGTGCCTTCACGCCCCGTCTGCTGGCGGCCGCCGAGGCCGACATCCACGCCGTGGCCGCCCGCATCGTGGACGACGTACTGGCCGAGCGGCCCGACGAGTTCGTCTCGGCCGTGGCTTCCCGGCTACCCCTGGAGGTCATCTGCAACATGATGGGCATCCCGGAGCACTACCGGGCCGAGATCGCCGACCGCGTCAACCACGCCTCCGAGAACATCGGTGTGGAGCGGGGCCTGGCCTCCCGGCTGCGGATGCCGGGGCGCGGGCTGCGCGCGCTCGCCCGTATGCAGCGGATGGTGGCGGGCATCGGACGGGAGCGGCGCAAGCACCCCACCGACGACCTGATCTCGGCGCTGGTCTGCGCGAACGTCGACGGCCAGGCCCTCGGGGCCCGCCAGCTCGGCGCCTTCTTCTCCCTGTTGATGGTCGCCGGGGTGGAGACCACCCGGAACGCGATCACCCATGGGTTGACCCTGCTGACGGACCACCCCGACCAGCGGGACCTGCTGCTCTCGGACTTCGAGAAGTACGCGGACGGCGCGGTGGACGAGATGATCCGGCACTCGACGCCCATCATCCAGTTCCGCCGGACCGTGGCCGCCGAGCACACCATGGACGGGCACGTGTTCCGGCCGGGCGACAAGGTGGTCCTGTACTACGCCTCCGCCAACCGCGACGAGACGGTCTTCCCCGACCCGGACGCCTTCGTCATCACCCGCTCGCCCAATCCGCACCTGGGGTTCGGCGGCGGCGGCCCGCACTTCTGCCTGGGCGCGCACCTGGCCCGGGTGGAGATGAAGGCCCTCTTCCGTGAGCTGCTGACCCGGCCGGTCGGGCTGCGGGCGGTGGGCCTGCCGGACCTGGCGGGATCGAACTTCGACAACCGGGTCCGCTCGTTGAAGTTCGCCTTCGAACGGCCCTGACCCCGGCCCGGGGAAAAGCGGAACCGGCCACCGGGCAGGCTGGGAGCCCGGCGGCCGGAGCGGGTGGTGGCGGCACCCGGTCGGTGGCTACCGCTGCACGCGCCGCACGGCGAGGACGCAGTGCGCGCTGCTGGTGAGCACCGACTCGTCGCCCGCGAAGGCCTGCAGGGTCTCCGGCGCGACCGGCCGGCCCGGGACCGCCTCCGGCCAGGCACGGGTGGCGAAGAGGAAGTACGCCTGCCCGCTCTCGTCAGCCGCCGCGACCCACTCGTCGGGGGCGGTGCAGCGCGCGTTCATCCCGGGCAGGGTGAGCGCGATCTGGTTGCCCTCCAGCAGGATCTGCACCGGGAAGGTGGCCGCCTTGAGGGTGCCGTCCATGACCACGTCGCCGATGGGCAGGCCGATCTCCTCCAGCAGCCCGCGGGCGGCCGCCTCGCCCGCCTCCCGGCCCTTCGGTCCGTCGCCGAGGGTGTAGGCCAGGAGGTACGGGATGTCGTGCGCCTCTTCGGGGTCACCGATCCAGGCGAGCACCGAAAGGGTGCCGAGCTGGGACCGGTCGATTTCGGCTTGAGTAGAAGTCATGCGCGCACCCTAGTGGTCTCTCCGCCGAGCCTTTCACGGCCCTTCACCCGGGCGGGCTAGACGTCCCAGAATCCCTCTCCGGAATTCGCCTGCATGTTCGCGTCCTGGTACTGGAGACGCACAATGCGCGCGCTTTCCGGAATTTCGAACACCACCCACCCCTCGGCCCGCTCACCGACCTCCAGGGAATCGAAGACGATCGGTTTGCCGGTCGTCAGCTCGCCCGTCTTCACCACCGGGTGACGCTGCCCCGCGCTGTCGTGCGCCCACATGCGTCCGAGCGCCCCGTACGAGGCTCCGCCCACGTTGACGAAGGACATCGAGGCGGCCACCCAGCGCTTCCCGGCGGGCGGGGCGAAGTTCTTGTCCACGCTGATCGCCGGGTCGACGAACGCTCCGAGTTCGACCTGGAGGTGTCGGCCGACCTGCTCGCCGTGCACCCGCGCGATACCACCCACGTGGACTTTCTTCACGGCGGGCCGTGCGGGAGCCTCCGCCGCGCCCGGCGCCCCGTCGTCCACCAGGACCGCCGGCGCGGCGCCGGGCGCGAGCGCGTCCGACTCGGGGGCGCTCGCGCAGGCGGTGGCACCGAACAGCAACAGCGGGAGCAGGACGAGGACGGGCAGGGGGAGGGCGGGCTGGCGCATGCAAGATCCCTTCGGGGGTGATTCGGCCAGTTTCACGCGCCCGGGCAGGTAATTGCCCACAACGACACGAGCGCACGGAGCAAGTGCGTACGCCCACCTGCCAGCACAATGCGTTCCGACGGAATCCCGCCGTCCGAAGCACCTGGAGGAATGAATGCGCAGCTCCGCCCGCCGAATGTCACTCGCGGCCTTCTCCGCACTGGCCGCCACCACGCTTTTCACCGCTCCGGCCGGCGCCACCGTTTTCGACCACGGGATTTCCGTACGGGACGCGTACGTCGCCCACGACGGCGCTGTCACCCTTTCCGGGACGTACCACTGCGAGCAGGCGTCACCCATGGGGGCGATGCAGATCAAGGCGACCGTCGCGCAGGAGGGTGGCGGCCGACTGAGCGTCGGCGCGGAGCAGATCGTCTGCGACGGCCAGGAGCGCCGCTGGGTGGCGAACGCGCCGGGCGCCTACGCGAACGTGCACCCGGGCCGTGCCGTGGTCACCGCGGAGCTCCAGGAGGTCCGGTTCTCGGGCCTGATGCCGAGGTCGGTCACCACCGTCGCCCAGGACTCGCGGAACGTCGAGGTCCACGAGCACTGAGCGGTGCGGGCCCGCGACTCACGCCCGCGGCACGCGCCCCGCGGCCGGTAGCCGCCGCTACCGGCAGTCGGGGGCGACGTCCGTCATCGACATGAAGGCCACCGACTGGCACGCGGGGTCCGCGTGCGGTCGCCCCGTCGCCCAGTCCACGACCGCCGGCACCCCGGCCACCAGCAGCAGCACGGCCAGGGCGCCCGTCACGGCGGCCTTGGTCAGCCCGCGCACAACACGATCCGTTCCATGGCTCGCATCATCACCCCACCCCCGGCGCCCCACAACCCAGGGTGATCGCTCCGTCACCCCGTGCTCCGGGTCCTGCCCGCGGCATCGAACTCGCACCACACCGCCTTGCCGTCGCCCCGGGACTCCACACCCCAGTGCGTGGCCAGCGCGTCCACCATCAGCAGCCCGCGCCCCGTGGTGGCCGCCTCGCCCGGGGTGCGCCGGCGCGGCCACACGCTGGAGCGGTCCTTGACCCACAGCCGGATCCGCCGGACCGGCTCCGGCAGCACCTCCATCGTCAGCACCGCCCCGCCGTCGGTGTGCAGCAGGGCGTTGACCAGCAGCTCCCCGGCCGCGACCTCCACGTCGTCGGCGAGCTCCGGCATGCCCCAGTCGCGCAGGGCCTGGCGCAGGGCGTAGCGGGCCTCCGAGAGGCCTTCCGGGTCGGCCTGGTGGACGTACTGGTGGATGCGTGGCGCCCGGTGGGTGCCCGGGTCGGGGGCCCGGCGCAGCACCAGCAGGGCCACGTCGTCCCCGGAGCCCCAGCGCTCCCAGAGCCGGTCGGAGAGGTGGTCGGCGAGCGCGGCGGCCCCCTGGGGGCCGCTGCGCACCGCCTGGGCGAGGGCGTCCATCCCGGCGGTGATGGTGGTGCCCGGCTCCTCCACCAGGCCGTCCGTGCACAGCACCAGGGTCTCCCCGGGGACCAGGTCGAGCCGGGTCTCGGGGAACTCCTCGTATTCGAAGAGCGAGGCCAGCCCGAGCGGCAGTCCGCCGCGCACCTTGGGCCAGCCCGTACGCCCGTCCGTGTGCCGGATCAGCGGTCCGAGGTGACCCGCGCGGACCGCCCGTACGCCGCCCGTCTCCAGATCCACCTGCGCGTACATGCAGGTGGCGAAGCGCTCGGTGTCCAACTCGGCGAGGAAGCGCGAGGCCCGGGCCAGCACGGTGGACGGCGGATGTCCCTCCCCCGCGTACGCCCGCAGCGCGATCCGCAGCTGGCCCATGATCGCCGCCGCGTGCGTGTCGTGGCCCTGGACGTCGCCCACCACCACGCCCACCCGGTCGCGGGGCAGCGAGATCACGTCGTACCAGTCCCCGCCGACCTCCCGCCCGCTCCAGGCCGCGTGGTAGCGGACCGCGATCTCCCCACCGCTGATCTCGGGGATCCGGCGCGGCAGCATGGATGCCTGCAGGCCGGTCGCGAACTCCCGCTCCTGGTCGAACAGGAGCGCCCGTTGGAGTGACTGGGCCACGATGCCCGCCAGGCCCAGGCACAGGTTGCGCTCCTCCGGGCTGAACTCGGTGCGCCGCCGGTAGAACAGGACCAGCCCGCCGATGGCCTTGGCCTGCGCGATCAGCGGCAGGTAGGCGGCGGCGTCGTACCGGATCCGGTTCAGGTAGTCCGCGAGGAGCGGGAACTCGTCGCCGAGCTCGGCGAGCGAGGTGACGAAACGTGCCTGCCGGGTGAGCACCACGTGCGACAGCGGCAGCGAACCGTCCAGTCGGGTGAACCGGCGCTCGCTGAGGATCTCCAGGGACTCCCCGCTCAGCGCGATGATCTTGATGCTGCCGCCCTCGACCAGCCCCAGGGCCAGCCCGTCGGCGCCGAGCCGCTCCAGCGCGCCCGCCCCGGTCAGCGCGGCCGTGACGTCGTCGACCGTCACCGCCCGCGACAGGGCCTCCGTGGTCCGCTGCACGATCGTGGTCTGCTGGGCGCGCGCCGCCTCCAGCTTGCGCAGCAGCGTCGCCTGGGCCAGCTCCGCGGTCGCGTCCCGGACGATCCCCACGATCCGCTCCGGCTGCCCCGAGTCGTCCCGGAGCACGCGGCCCGCGGTGTGCGTCCACTGGTCGCGGCCGTCGCGCCGGCGCACCGTGAAGTACGCGCCGTAGGTGTCCGCGCTGCCGGCCAGGACCCCCTCGATGATGTCGGTCAGCCGGAGCCCGTCCTCGGGTGGGACCCGCAGCCCGATACCGGGCACGGTGCCGTCGAACTCCTGCGGCCCGAGGTCGAAGACCTCCATCGCGGCCTCGTCCAGCACCACCGTCCCGGCGACCAGGTCCCATTCGAGACTGCCCATGCCGTTGAGCGCGAACCGCTCCCCGGGCCCGGTCACGGGGGACCGTCGGACCGGCTCGGGTCCGTCCCGTTCCGCCGCTGCCACCTTCCCCACCACCTAACGGCCGGGCCAGCACGGCTGGGAGATCAGCCGCTCCCACTCCTCGTCAGGATGCCCCGGCAGGGTGCGACCGGCCTCCCGCCAGCGCTTGACCATGGAGAGGTAGATCGTGGGCTGGTCGGCGGGCGAAGCCGTCGTGTACGGGCCCGCGTACGGCCCCGCGTACGCGGTGCGGTCGTACCCGGCGGTCCTGGCCCGACCGGCGGGCTGTTCCCCACGACTGGCGGGAATGCGTACCCAGCCGCGGCCCTGCGCTCGCTCCGAGCTCATCACGGACCCCTCTCTCCGCGGATCTCACCGCAGATACGTCTTCGGATGCCCTGGGGGCACCCCCGGAACATGCCCGGGGGTGACAGCCCGGCCCGGCCGGGCGACACCGGGCGAACCCGGCCGCGGACCCCGGGCACCGAGGCGCTTGCGGACTCCTCTCACCAGTCTCCCCGCCGTGAAGCCCGCGCCGTGCACGAATCGCATGGAAGGGCCGAATGAGGGAGCCGTCAGCAGCCCCGCGAAGAACAGCCCGGGCCACGAGGACTCGAACCCGGGGCTCAGCTCCGGCGCCCCGCTCTCCCCCACGGTCTCCAGTGCCGCCCGCAGCCCCGCGTCGAGCAGCTCCAGCCGGGCCAGCTCCGGGAGGAAACCGGTGGCCGCGATGACGTGGGCGGTGTCCAGCACCACCGATTCCCCCGCCCCGGTGGTCAGCCCGAGCCGGATCCGCTCGCCCACCGCCACCGCCCGGTGCAGCCGGTGCCCGAGCAGGACGGGGACGCGCCGCTCGAAGCGGTCCCGCAGCCACCAGGCGCCGGCCGGACCCAGGGCCGTGGCCGCGATCCGCTCCCGGGTGGGCGCGGGCAGCCGGCGCACCGCCCCCGGCAGCTCCGACCAGACCCAGCTGCGCCATCCGGTGCCGAGGCCGCTGTGGGGATCGCGCAGGGCCCGCAGCGGGGGCCGGTCCAGGGGCTGCGGGACGGTGTTCCAGTTCAACCGGGTGCGCCGGGCCACCAGAGCGGGCCGGGCGCCCTGCTCGGCCAGCAGGGCAGCGGTCTCCAGGGCCGCCTGCCCGGCCCCGAGCACGGCGACCTCACGGCCCGCGAAGCCGCTCAGGTCCCGGTGGCCGCTGCTGTGCGAGTAGTGCGTGGGCGGAAGCTCCCGCAGCGCCTCGGGGTGGCGGACGAAGGGCATCACCCCGACCGCGACGGCCACCGTACGGGCGAGCAGGGGCGGTCCCTCGGCGGTGCGGACGCGGAAGCCGTCGCCCTGCGGGGTCACCTCCAGGACGGTCACCTCCTCCACCTCGGGCGCGGCCTGCCGGGCGAACCACATCCCGTACGCGCTGAACGTCCCGATCGGCAGCGGAGTGCCGTGTTCCGCCGTCATGCCGACGGTGGCGCAGTAATCGGCCAGGGTGTACCGCCCGTCCGGCGCGGACAGGTTGGACGACCAGGGCTCCGACTTCAGGTACATGCCGTCGGGCATGTGGTCGCGCCACGAGGCCATCGGCCGCCCCAGCAGCCGTACGCCGAGCCCCGCGGCCGCCGCATGGGCGGCGATCGACAGCCCGTACGGGCCCGCGCCGATCACCACGAGATCGTCGATCCGCGTCAACGCCGCTCCTCCAGCTCGATGGTCACCGACCCGGCCCGTTCGCCGCGACGGTCCGGGTCAACGGGTCACCAGTTCGTCCGGCTCGGCCGAGGCCCCGGGCGGAACGGGCCGGGAGGCCGACCCCGCGGAACCGGCGGAGCCGGCGGAACCGGCCTCCGGCTGGTTCCGGCCGCGCTGCCGGGGCGCGCGGACGACCGCGAGCGCCGTGCGACGGCCCTGCTCCGGCACCCCGCGCAGCGCCCGTACCCCCTTGCCCGCGCCCCGCCCCAGCAGGGCGCCCAGCATCGCCAGGAACGGCAGCAGGTCGTCGGCGGCGAACCAGGCCGTCTCGACGCGCCCCCGCTCGGCGGCCCGCTTCGGGATCCGCTTCGGCGCCGTCCCCCGGTCCGCGCCCGGGGCCGAGGACGCGGACGCCCCCGCCGACCCGGCCGGATCCGCCGGGACCGCCGCCGGGCGGCGCGGCATCGACCCGCCCCGGATCCGTGCCAGCAGCGCGTAGTTCTCGGCGACGAACACCCGGCCCGGTCCGCCCGAGGGCTGCGGGACCTGCTGGCCCGTCAGGTCCAGGTACATCGCCTGTACGACGTCCAGCCCGGCCGAGTCCGCGAACAGCCGGAACTGCGCCCCCGGCCGCGGGTTGAAGTCCACCAGCCGGAAGCAGCCCGACTCGTCGCGGCGGAAGTCCAGGTCCAGGATCCCCTGGTAGCCCAGCCGTTCGGCGAGCCGCAGCCCCGCCTCCTCCACCGCCGGATCCGGCAGCCAGCGCCCCACGGCCGTCAGCCCCGTCCGCACCGGCCAGGACAGCTCCTTGCGGCCCGAGCCCACGAGCAGCGGACGCCCGCCCCGCGCGAAGGCACCGTGGAAGAACCAGTCGGTGTCCGCCCCGGCCGGCAGGAACCGCTGGAGCAGCAGCCGGCTCCCCGCCTCGGCGGAGCGCTCGTAGAGCCGGCGCGCCTCGGCGGTGGTGTGCACGAGCATGGTGCTGCGCAGCCCGTCGGCCCCGGTGGGCAGCAGCCAGGGCCGGCTCCACTTGGCGATCACCGGCAGACCGAGCCGCCAGGCCGCCTCGGCCGCCTCGGCCCCGCTCGCCGGGATCACGGTCTCCGGGTGCGGGACGTCCCACCGCGCGCAGAGCCGCGACAGCTCGGCCTTGTCGGCCACCCGGGCGGGCAGGTTGTCGGGCTGATGGGGAATCCGGAAACGCTCGCGGAGCGTCGGCGCGACCCGGGACACGGCGATCGCGCTCAGGTCGTCCATGGCGATGAGCACGGCCGGGCGCCCGATCCGCTCCGAGACCTCGGTCAGACACTCCAGCAGCGCCTCGGGCGCCTCGGGGTCCAGCCCGCCCACCGGTCCGGGATGCACGGCGCGCAGGTATCGCGAACGCCCCATGGGGCCTCCCCCGGCCTCGACGACGGCATGGACCTCCACGCCCTTGCGGCCAAGGGATCTGACGGCGCCGAGGGTTCCGTGGTGGAACGGATTGCGATCGAGTCTGAGCACGACGGCGGGCACATGGTTGAGATACGCGTGCATGGCAGCGGTGTCTTTCACCTAGTCGGACCAAGCGGGGGTGGTGCGCACCTGCTAATGGCCTACGCGGCAGTCACCGGACAGGCCATTCGTCAGATCTGATGCCTAACGTCTTCGGTAAGCACACCGATTCAGGAAAGCTCGGGAGACGCCATGCCCAGACCACGCCGCCGACTGGCGAGCACCTGCATCGGTACGGTCACGGCCGGACTGCTGGCCACCGGGGCCGCAGTCGCGACGCCCGAGAACGACCGGCCCGAGGGCTCCGACATCGCCATGGGCGCCTATCTCGACTACGGGCCCCCCGGGGTGGCCCGGATCCCGCACCTGTCGAGCTGGCTGGGCGGCAAGGAGATCCGGGTCGGACACACCTATCTCCCCGGCGACAGGTGGGCCGGCATCGAGGGCGGTGTCTCGTTCCTGGAGGACTGGGCCGACTGGCGCCGGGCCGAGGACGACCGGATGTTCGTCCTCAACGTGCCCATGCAGGAACGCAACGAGGGCCGGGTGTCCGACTACCAGGTGGCCCGGCTGATCAGGGCGGGCGCGTCGGGCCGGTACGACCGGCACTTCCAGCGGCTCGCCGAGCGGCTGGTGGAGCTGGGCGTGCCGGACACGGTGATCGTGCTCGGCTGGGAGATGAACGGCGTCACCTACACCCACCGGTGCGCACCGGACCCGGAGAACTGGAAGGTGTACTGGAGGCGCATCGTCACCACGATGCGCGCCGTTCCCGGACAGAAGTTCACGTTCGACTTCGCCCCGAACAGGGGTACGGACGCGATCGGCTGGACGAAGTGCTACCCCGGCGACGACGTGGTCGACATCATCGGGATGGACTCGTACGACCAGGGTCCCGGCCAGACCTTCGACGACCAGATCACCCAGCCGTACGGACTCCAGCAGCAGGTCGACTTCGCGAAAGCACACGGCAAGTCGATCTCCTACCCGGAGTGGGGCCTGTTCCGGCGCGGGGACAACCCGGAGTACGTGCGGCGCATGCTGAAGTGGATCACGCAGCACAAGCCGCTCTACCACACCATCACCGACTACTGCCCGCACGGCGTGTGGCAGTGCAAGGACAACCCGGACTCCGCGAAGGCCTTCCGCGACGCCCTGACGCCCGAGCGTCCGGGCCCGGTGGTCCCGACCCCGGTGGTGCCCACGCCCGTGGTGCCGACCCCGGTGGTCCCGACCCCCGTGGTGCCCACGCCGGTCGTGCCGACCCCGCAGGTCCCGACGCCCCAGGTGCCCACGCCTCAGGTGCCGACGCCTCAGGTCCCCACGCCCACGCCGGTGGTCCCGACGCCCGCGGTCCCCACACCCGTGGTCCCGACGCCCCAGGTCCCGACGCCCACGCCGGTGGTCCCGAGCCCGCAGACCCCGCTGCCGGTCAGCCCGAGCCCGCTCGTCCCGACACCGGTCACCCCGGCGCCGGTCACTCCGAGCCCGGTGACCCCGAGCCCGGTCGCCCCGCGCCCGCAGGTCCCGGTGCCGGTCACGCCCAGCCCGGTCGTCCCGACACCCGAGGTCCCCGATCCCGACACCGACCCCGAGACCGATCCCACCCCCAAGCCCTCGCCGGCGGTCCCGACGCCGCAGGTCCCGGCGCCCTCGCCGGTCATCACCCCGGGGCCGGTCACGCCGAAGCCCGAGCCCATGCCGCCGAAACCCCTGCCGCAGCCCACACCGCCGCCCGTCAACAGCAAGCACTGGTGCGTGCCGCTCAACTTCGGCGAGTGGCTCTCCAAGCTGGTCGGCACCCAGTCGGTCTGCATCAAGCTGGACTTCGGCAAGAACTCCGGAATCTGGCCCTTCTAGACGGGTCATCGCACGCGCAGTTCGTTGAGCCGCGCCCGCCAGTCCCTGGCGGCCGGCAGCGCCTCCCGCAGAACGTCCACCGCCCGCTCGCGCCCCGTCACCTGCGACTCGTGCACCCGCAGCAGGGGCGCGAGCGCCGCCGTGGCCAGCAGGAACCGCTGGTTGACGACCGTCTCGGGCCGCCAGTGGTTCTTGTACGGCTCGTTGCCGCGCAGGAAGCTCACCACCGGGCGGCCCTCGGCGAGGGCCCGCCCGGCCTCGTAGCGCAGCAGCAGCGTCGCGACGTCCACCTTCCGCGTCCGCAGGTCCGGGTCGGCCCCGTACAGGTAGCCGCCGCTGAGCCCGGACGACAGCAGCGTGACGTTGGCCGCCACCACCTTGCCGTCCAGCCGGAACTCCGTCAGCCGGCTCTCCCCGGCCCGCACCATCCGCCGGGTGGCCCGGGTCAGGTGCTCGGCGAAGCGGGGCCGCAGGTGCTCGGGCGTCACCCCGCGGCCGCGCCACTGCTTCTCGTGCAGCCGCAGCAGGGTCCGTACGGCGCGCGGCACCTCCTGCTCGGTGACCTCGTGCTCCTCGATGCCGGCCGCGTCGGTCTTGCGCAGTTTGGCCCGCACCCGCTGGGCTCCGGAGGCCGGCATCCGCTTGACCAGTTCGTCGAACGGCAGCGTGGGCAGCTCCATGCACGTGGAGTCGGCGAGCACGCTGGAGACCCCGGGCCACTGCCGGTACAACTGCTCGGCGGCGGCCCCGGGACGTACCTCCCGCAGGTCCACGACGGCGCCGCGGGCCGCCCGGTGCAGCCCGCGGGCCAGCGCCGGGACGACCTGGTCGGCGTACTCCGCCGCCACGAGCACGTCGAAGTAGTCGGTGATGGGTCCGCCGAGCGGCACCAGCAGCGGCATCGGCCGGTGCACGAGCATCAGGGCGGCCGCGCCGACCAGCTCCTCGCCGCGCCGGACGAGGACGATCCGGAGCCGGCCGTCCTTGCCGTACGACAGCCACCAGGAGTGCAGCCAGGCGTGGCTCTGGAAGGGGGTGGCGGTGGGGCAGCCACGGAAGAGCCTGTTCCAGGACTCCTCCAGCGCGGCGAACTGCCGGGGGTCGCGGCACAACGTCACCGACAGGCCCCCGGCGCAGCCCGAACTCATCGAACGGACTCCTTCTCCTTGGCCGAGGCCGGCTCACCCTGCGCGGGCAGCGAGGCGTACTCCTCGACCGGGGTCTCGACGGCGGCCTCCACCGAGGACTCCACCGAGGACTCCACCGAGGAATCGGCCGCGGACCCGGCCCGGGTCCTCGTCGCGCTGTCCTCGGAACGCCGCGCGCGGCCCGGCCGGGCGAGCAGCCACAGTCCGCCCAGCAGCCCGCCGGCGCACATGCCGACGGCCCCGCTGATGGCGGCGGAGGGGGAGGCGGGCTCGGACGGGGCGACCGCCTGGTTGAACAGGAGCAGCTGGACTCCGGTGTTCTTGGCGGCCTGATTGCTGCTCAGGGACAGGGCGTCGGCCACCGCGTTCGCGATGTCGGCGGCCTCGGCGGGGCTCTTCGAGGTACCCGTGACGGCGATCATCGGGGACTCGGGGGAGGTCTCGGCGCGTACCTGGGTACGCAGCTTCGCGGCGCTGATGCCGGCCCGCGGCTGGGCGTAGGCGAGGGTGGAACTGCTGGTCGCGATACGGGCGTAGGCCTGCGCGAAGCCGAGGGCGGTGGCCGGCTCGGTGGTGTCGTCGGGTACGGCCACTACATAGCTGGTGGCGGCGTACTCGGGGGCCTTGAGCACCCCGTACGCCCCGCCCGCGGCCAGCCCCAGCAGGGCGCAGGCGGGCAGCGGCCACCACAGGGGCGCCGACAGCTTGCGGCGGCGCGACCTGCGCTCGGAGCGGTGGTCCGGCTTCCGCTCGGACCTGCTCTCCGGCCTGCTCTCTGCCTTCTTCTCGGACTTCTTCTCGGCGTTCTCGGACGTGTCGGCCATGGACGTGCTCGCTTCCTGGGTGGAGGGGACTTCTTTCGGGTCCCGTCGGGACCCCTTCGGGCAGGGGTGGGATCAGCCGGTGCCGGTCGGCTCCGCCGGTCCCGGCCCGACCGGCTCGCGCCGGGCACCTACGACGGCTGCGCCGCCGGCGCCGGGCACCGGGTCGGCGGCGGGGCGGCCCCGGGCCGCCCCGGCGGCGCCCGGCGCGGCCGAGAGGGCGAGGTCGTACACGTCCAGCAGCTGCCGCGCGCTGCGGGCGATGTCGTAGCGGCGGACCACCGGAGGCGGGGGCAACCGGCGCGCCCCCGCCTCCATGTGGCCCCGCAGCGCCGCGACCAGTTCCTCCGTTCCGGTGCCGATCCGCCGGGCCCCGGGAGCCTGCGCGGCGGGCAGGTCGTCGATGGCCGGGCAGGTCACGTGCAGGACGGGAAGTCCGGCGGCCAGGGCCTCCACGACGGCGAGGCCGAAGGCCTCCTCCCGCGACGGGGAGACGAAGACGTCCATGGCGGCCAGCAGCGCCGGAATACCCGGGGTGCGGCCGTCCGCACTGTCCCCCAGCGGGTCCCGCTCGCCCAGCAGGTGAATGCGGCTCTGCGCGCCGAGCTCGGCGGCCAGCCGGCGCAGTCCCGCCCGCTCCGGCCCGTCACCGGCCAGCAGCAGGTGCGCCCCCGGCAGCGCGGCCACGGCCCGCACCAGGACGTCGAACCGCTTGCCGGGGACCAGCCGGCCGACCCCACCGACCACGAAGGCCCGCTCGGGCAGCCCGGTGCGGGCCCGGGTGGCCCGCCGGACGCCCTCGTCGAAGCGGAAGCGGACGGCCTCGATCCCGTTCGGTACGACGTGCACCCGCGCGGCCGGCACCCCCCACCCCTCCAGCCGGGCGGCCACGGTGTCGGAGACGGCCACCGTGGCCGCGCCCAGGCGCTCACTGGCCAGGTAGAGCCTGCGCACTCCGCCAGACAGCGGCCTGCCCTCGATCTCGCCCTCACCGAGGGAGTGTTCGGTGGCCACGGTCGCCGCGGTGCCCGCGAGCCGGGCCGCGAGGCGCCCGTAGACGCAGGCCCGGTACAGGTGCGTGTGCACGAGGTCGTACCGGCCGCGCCGGATGAACTTCACCAGCCGGGGCAGCGCCCCCAGGTCCCGGTTGCCCCGCATGCCGAGGTGGACGACCCGGACCCCGTCCGCGCGCAGCCCCTCGGCCACGGGCCCGGGGTTGGTCAGCGTCAGGACGTCGCACTGCATCGGCATGTGCCTTAGCAGCAGGCGCAGTTGCTGTTCGGCGCCGCCGACGCCGAGGCCGGTGATGATGTGCAGCGCCTTGACCGACCGGATCTCCTTCACCGCTGCACCCCGCGCCGCAGCTCGCGCACCTGGTGGCGGAGCTGCTTGATCCGCAGCCGGGCGCCGCCGTCGGCCTGACTGACGTGCGTACGCGGCAGTGCGTGCGGGCCGGCGAGCCGTCCGGGGTCGATGGCGCAGGCGTAGCCGTAACCGGCGGCCCGGGTGGCGTCGACGACCCGGGCGTCGAGGTGCCCGTACGGGTAGCAGAACCCCTCGGGCAGGGTCCCGGTCAGCTCCCGCAACAGGTCGCGGCTGCCCCGCAATTCCTGCTGGAGCACGTCGTCGGCGGTCGCGGTGAGGTCCTGGTGGAGCAGTCCGTGCGAGCCGATCTCCTGTCCGGCGTCGGCGACTTCGCGGATGCCCTCGGCGGTGAGCAGGGATTTGCGCGGGCCCAGCGGGTCCCACACGTTGTCCACGCCGAGCCGCCCGGGCAGGACGAAGAGGGTGGAGGTGCAGTCGTAGCGGCTCAGCAGCGGGAGCGCGTGGGTCAGGAAGTCGGTGTAGCCGTCGTCGAAGGTCAGCCCGACCAGCCCGGCTCCGCGACCGGCCGCGCGGGCCCGCAGCAGTTCGCCGACGGACACCCCGCGTAGACCGCGGGAGCGCAGCCACCGCAGCTGGGCCTCCAGGGCGAGCGGGGTGACGGTGATCCCGTACGGGTCCTCCGCGGGGTCGGTGAACTCGGCGACCGAGTGGTACATCAGGACCCACGGCGAAGCGGCCCGACGGGCGGGGACCACCACGGCGGCGGGGGCCGTGTCGGTGTCAGCGGACATTGCGGAACCTCTGCGTGAGCTGGGAGATCTGACCGGGCAGGGCGGTGACTTCGAGGGCGCGTATGGCCATGCCGGTGGCTCCGAACATGGCCGGGACCAGCAGGCAGCCGAGGGCGGCGCTGACCATCGGGTCGGGGATCATCGGGCCGGCGATCCAGCCGGTGGCGCCCGCGGCGACGGCGGCGACGGCGAGCCGGCCGATGCTGACGGCGACCCGGCGGACCTGGATGGCGATGATCCGGGAGCCGAGGCCGGTGAGCAGCAGGACGGCGGTGGTGGAGATGCCGGCGGCGTTGGCGGCGGCGATGCCGTAGATGCCCCACCAGCCGACGGCGAAGGCTCCGGCCACGACGTTGACGAGCAGTCCGGCACCCATCGCGAGCGCCGGGAACCAGGTGGGCCGGGCGGTCGAGAAGAAGGGCCGGGACAGTGCGCCGACGAGGCAGTGGCCGAGGAGTCCGAGTCCGTAGACCCGCATGACGGAGGCGGTGGCGAGGGTGTCCGCGTGGGTGAAGGCGCCGCGTTCGAAGAGGACCTGGATGATCTGGGGCGCGTAGCCGATGACGAGTGCGGTGCCCATCAGGACGGCCAGCGAGGCCAGCGCGAGGTCCTGCTCCACCCGCCGCCGGGCCTTCTCCCGCTCTCCCCCGGCCATGGCCTGGGCGACGACGGGGAAGGTGACGGTGCAGATCATCAGCGAGAGCACCATCGGCATCTGCGCGACCTTCTGCGCGTAGTTGAGATGGGAGATCGCCCCGGACGGGAGCGAGGCGGCCAGGAACCTCTCGACGAGCACCTGGGACTGCCGGAAGACCGCGAAGAAGATCACGGGGGCGATGACCCCGAAGGCGATGAGGGTGGGGCGGTCCCGGTCGCGCTGGCTGCGCGGGGCGGCCTTCTTCGCGCGGGGCGGGCCGAAGCCCACGTTCCGCACGAAGGCGGGCAGTTGGACGAGCGCCATCAGGAGCCCGCCGACCGCGACGCCCGCGGCGGCGGCCCGGACGCCCCACAGGGCGTGCAGGGCCACCATCGTGCCGATGATGCCGACGTTGTACGAGACGTAGATCGCGGCGGGTGGCAGGAAGGACCTGTGCGCACGCAGGGCGGCGCTGAAGTATCCGGCGATGCCGAAGGAGAGCACGGTCAGCGCGGTGAGCCGGGTGCACTCGACGGCCAGTGCGGGGTCGGGCAGGCCGGGGGCGAGTACGGCGACGACGGCCGGTGCGGCCAGGACGAGCACGGAGGCGACGGCGGCGAGGAGCACGACGAGACGCGGCAGGGTCGCCCCCACCAGGAGGCGTACGGGGTCCTGCGCGCGGGCCTCCCGGCGGGTGAGCCCGGCCCGCGCCGCGGCCCGCCGGGCCAGGGCCTGGCTGAAGGCGGGCACCATCAGCAGCGCCATGGCGTCCTCGATCAGCAGCGTCGAGGCCATCTCGGGCACGGTCCAGGCGATCAGGAAGGCGTCGCTGTCGTGCCCGGCCCCGAAGAGGTGCGCGATGGTCTGGTCGCGCACCAGCCCGAACAGCGCCCCGGCGGCGGTCAGTCCGGCGGTGACGGCGGCGGCCTTGGCCAGGAACCTGCCGAGCGGCTGGCTCCCACCGGCTCGGCTGCCGCCGGGGGTGGCGGATCCGGCCGGCTCGCCCGCCGCCGCTCGGCTCCCGCCGGGGGTGGCGGCCGATGGCCGGCCCGCGCGACGGGCCTGGCGCAGCCGG